>NZ_JARJMS020000053.1:0-24471 GCF_029335995.1 Thermosynechococcus sp. Uc | reverse complement strand
GCCTTGGCATGGGCTCAAAGGAGCAATCGCCCCACAGAGATTTACATTCAGGGCGGGATTTACCGTGAAGCTTTGGGAACAATCCGCGGCCGTCAGATACCCCTGCGGTTGATAGCTAAAGCTGGGGAGCCTGTGATTTTGCGCGGCAGCCAACAATGGTCAGACTGGCAAGCGGTCTCCCTCACTGCAACAGTTGCCCTCTACCGTCACCCTTGGACATTAGCTTGGGGATTCTCCGGCAACCCTTGGACAGACTACAACGTGGAACTACCTCTGTTGGCTCAGCGGGGGGAATTGGTGTGGCTCGCCGACCGGCCGCTGCGGCAGCGACTCTCGCTTCGTGAGCTGCAGGGCAATGATTTCTATGTTGATGAGAGTGAGCAGCAACTCTATGTGGCTCTGCCAACGGGCATCTCGCCCCATCAATTAGAAGTGGCAGTGCACCGTGAGGCGCTGCGCATTTTGGACAGCGGTTTTATTCGTTTGGTGGGACTGCGTTTTGAACACTATGGCGGCACCTTTACCCAAGCAGTGCGCATTGAGGGCAGTCATGATATTCAGATAGCGGATTGTATCTTTCGGGGGAATAACTGGGGAGGCTTGGAGAGTCACCGCAGCGATCGCCTGCAGGTGGAGCGAACACAGTTTCTGCAAAATGGCTGGCGGGGCATGGCGGGCGTCTATTTACGAGACTTTAAGGTTCAGGAGGTGCTGGTTCAAGGGAATAATTGGCGAGGAGCTTGGGCGGGATTTTACACCTGGGATGCAGGGGATAAGTACTTTCACCTCCGCCGAGCTGTTTTTGATCGCTACCGCGCCATTGGGAATCAAGCAGCAGGTCTGTGGCTGGACACCGACAATCAAGACGTGCAGATTCGGCGATCGCAATTCGTTGGCAATGCCGTTGTTGGTCTTTTTCTAGAGGCAGGCGCAGGACCAGTAACCATTGAGGACTCGTTGATTGCCTACAACTACAGCGTTGCCCCCAATTACCTGCAGACTCCCGGCATTTTTGGCTGGGCCGCTGCTAATGTCACCCTGCGCCGCAACTGGATTTGGGAAAACCAAGGGGCACAAATTGGTGTCCGTGATCCTACGCCCCGCACAGTGACACTGCCTGAAACAGGTAAAGAAGTTACACTGATGTCCCAAGATTGGCACCTAGAGGGGAATTGGATTGGTAGCCGCCAAGAGCAACTGCTGACTACCCTTAAGGGGAAACTTTTTTTGCAAACGCTGAGATTGCAGGATAATCACTGGTGGAGTGAAGCTCCCTATCCCTTTCGCCTAGAGGGGGAAAATATCAATTGGCTCCAGTGGCAGAAACAGTACGGCAATGCCAGCGATCGCTGGCTTATCCCCTAAAGGCGATCGCGCAATTGATTCACCATCGCCTGGGCAGAGGCCTCATCAACAAACATCCCCAGTTGAATCTTGGTTTGGTTGCCATCCCCGACCAAAAAGGCATCGGGCACGACAGCTTGGACTTTTTCTAGATCGGCAGGCTCTTTGTAGGGAGCAAGCACATAGTAGCGACCATTGGGCATTTTTTCGACAAAGGGTTGTATCGTATGTTCCGGTTCAGCGGAGGCAGGGGTGGGAGAGGCACTCGGCGAAGGACTCTCGGCAGGTTCCAATTGGGCAAGGGTACTCCGATTCACTTCCGGAAATTCCCGTGCGGTCATATCAGGCCCTACTGGCGGTGTCGGTGCTGGTGATTCAGGAGTGGGACTGGCGGGGGAGGGCGATTTGCTGACAATGGGGGAAGGCCGGTGGCTAAACCACCACAGCGCCGCACCGCTAAAGCCCGCCAAAATGCCCACCACAATCAACCAGCGTTGCACCAAATGTTGACTATTGTTCTCGCGCCGCTGAAACCAAGGACGCTGCCGGTGTTGCCGTACCTGTTTGAGCAGCTCACGGGTGGAGACAAAGGGACGTGTTTGGTCAACAGAGGCATCACTGGCGTGGGATTGGGGCAAAAGTTCTGCTAAATCTGCAGGGTCAAAGGCGAGAAATGGATCGGGGAGCGCTTCATTTGGGCGTTCCTCAGTGGCCGGCGCAGTTTCTGGGGTTACAGCTAAAGAACCGACAACAGAAGGAGCTGCTGATAAAACAGGCTCTGTGGCCGATGGCGAAGGGACACTCGGTTCTGGAGGCGTTGTAGTTTCCGAAACAGGTAGGGTTTCAAAGGGGGAGTGGGTCTGTACCATGCGATGGCAGCGATACTGGGTGAGTTCTGCCTCTAAACTAAGGTTGAGGGCAGCCAAAGCCGCTTGCAAACGTTGGCGATCGATGGTGGCAGAGGTCATGGCAATCGCTCCGAAATCAGTGCCCAAAAGTCCCTTTCACTAACGCACCGCGCCGATGGATTATGCAGCAAACTGTGCAGGTTCGCCAAAATGGCACAAACTCCCGCTATTGAGTGTTTGCATTCCCGCCTATAACCGTCCCCAAGGACTTCTACAAGCAGTGCACTCCATTGTGGCCGCTTTACCCCGCGAACACCATGAGCAGGTGGAGATAGTGATTACCGATGATTCTCCTGCGCCAGCAGTAGTTGCAGATTTACTGGCTTCATGGTCAGGCCGCTGGAACTACCAGCATAATCTACAGCGCTTAGGCATGGTGGCCAATTGGAATGCTAGCTTGGCCAAGGCCTCAGGGGAGTTTATTCTGCTTTTGCACGATGACGATTACCTCCTGCCCCAAGGGATCACCACCATTCTGCAAACCCTCACCCAGTACAGCAGCCAGTTTGATGTCTTTCTTTTTGGGGTGCATTTGGTGGATCAGCAGCAGCGTTGTCTGCGACGACAGATGCCACGGCAGCAGAAATGGCTCTCCCCGGCGCAAGCTCTTAGTCAATTGCTGCGGCATTCTTCATTTGTGCGCTTTCCAGCTTTGGTTTGGCGGCGATCGCTCCTCGACGAGGTTGGCTATTTTGACCCCACCTACGCTGAAGCCACAGATCTTTATCAATGGCTAAGATTTTTTGCCCAAAAGGGAGTTTATACCGTTCCCCGCGCCACCGCCGCCTACAGGATCCATGATCAAGCTCTGACAATGGGAATGTTCCAAGCCCAGACCTTGGCCACCCTCGGGCGGATCTTTACAGCCGCTGCCGATTTACACCTTCTCTCACCCCAGAAACTACGGCAGTGCCAGTGTGACTTTTTTCACCAGTTTATCTTGGCGGGAACTTGGCGGTTTTTACACCGACGACAGTGGCAACGGGCACAGGCAGTGTACCGGCTTTTTGAGCTGCCAGAGGTCATTGCACTGGGGCGATCGCCCCGTTGGCAAGGTCTGCGTTGGCTGTTTGGCAGTTGGCTGTGGCTAGTGCAACGGGTTAGCTAACCGCCCACTGCATGTAGGGGAGGCGAGCTGCTACTGCGTGAATTTCGTCGCGATTGGCCAAGAGTTGACCGCAGGCATCCCATTGACCGGAGATCAGCATTTGCCGCGTACTTTCAGCCATAGTTAAGGGAGTAACTTGATCGCCCGCCTTTAGGGTCAGGGCGTGCAGGTCTAGGGTGAGTTCTGTACCGGGCTGATCTTCCAAGAGCGTTTGTAGCACTTGTATCTGTTCGGGTGTACTTGTCAGACAAGGAATTCCTATCGCTAGGCAGTTCCCGGCAAAGATTTCGGCAAAGCTTTCACCAACTATTGCTTGAATTCCCCAGCGGGCGATCGCCTGCGGAGCGTGTTCACGACTAGAGCCACAACCAAAATTGGCATTGACGACTAGAATCTTTGCTCCTTGGTATTGGGGCAGATTAAAAGGATGATCTCCCCATTGGCGGTCATCAGCAAACACGTGTTCTCCTAGGCCGTCAAAGGTGACACAGCGGAGAAACCGCGCTGGAATGATGCGATCGGTATCAATATCGTTGCCCCGCAGCGGCAGGCCACGACCGATAATGCGTTCAATCTTGCTCATAGGCTGATCTTACTGGATCCCGTAGCTTGTAAGTGCGGGTTGGGGAGAATTGCCCTGGAGCAAGTTACTCAACAGTAAGGTTGGTGGTTGAGCATGGGGCCAGGCAAAGGCATGGCGAAAGGCCGCTTCTTGGCAGGCTTGCAACTCCTTGAAGTTGAGGATGTCGTGGGTGAGCAAGTTTTCGTACTCAAAGGGCAGCCGCACATTGTGCAGACCCGCATTATCGGTACAGATGGCCACATCCACTCCCGCTTCAAAACAGCGTTCAAAGACTAGCCGCAGTTGTGCATAGCTCTCCAGTGTACCCGTTTGAAAATAGGTTGTTGGACACACTTCTAGGCATTGACCTGCAGCTGCCACTTCCTTGAGCAGCTCTGGATAGCGCAGGGGAATTTGAATCCCATGGCCAATGCGTTGCAGGTATGGCAGCAGTTGGGGATAGCAGCCATTGACCGTTTCGTAGAGGTGACCAGTGGTTTTCAGGCCGCGATCGCGGGCATAGGCATAGAGTTCAATAAATTCCGTCATGCGATCGCCATAGACACTATCGCCCCCTGCCAAATCAATGCCGCAGACAAACTGAGGAAAACTCGCCGCCAGATCCACAATGGCGCGGTTGACCGCATAGGGGAGCCGCGTGTGCATACAGAGAATTTGGCTAGTGACAATTGGGTACTCTGGCACTTGGCAAGCCAAACCCACCGTTTTCACAATCTCTGCCATCTGCTCAATGCGCTCCTTCTCAGAGCGCTGCGGATCCGTGCGCAGATAGGGAGTATAGCGCAGCTCTAAATAAGCCAAGTTTTCAAAAATATAGGCGCCGCGAATGAGACGAAAAATGAAATAGGGCAATGTCTGTGGTGTTTGCACACTCTCCACAAGGGTGTGGAGTTCGAGGTATTCTTCTAGAGACTGGCGGGGGCGAGTATAAAAGGTTTCAAAGTCCTCGTAGTTGGGAAAGCGATCAGCGAGGGCGCGATCGTTCCGCTGAAAATATCGCCAAAGGATACGGGGTACAACTGAGCCACCCAAATGCCGATGTAGTTCTGCGTACAGTGCCATACGTGCTCCTTGAACTGGCCAAAACGTAACCAATACCTAGGCTGGCCAGAGGGGTTCATGTCCACACCTCAGCCATAGAAATCGAAAACAGAACAAAAACAGCGATGACCAAAGAAAAAGAAGGGTTAAATTATTCCAATGTTAACAAATTTTACAAAGCTGGCGCAGGGAACGATGGGCGCAAACGCTAGGATCATCTCGATCTTCAAATGGTTGGGTATCGCGAATGTGGCTCTTTCAGCGGCGAGGACGGCTGCCCCATTCTCTCTCTAGTGGCAATGTAGTCACGATTGCTTTAGAACTATACCGCCATCAGGGCAACCGCTATTTTCTTTTGAGCCTTTTCGCCCATGGGTGGTTTTTTTTGCTCACCATTGCCGCCGTGCTGATCGCGGTTGTAGCCCTCATTATGGGTGGGCTTCTTGCTGGGGCGATCAATGATATTACTCCGTTTCTCCTAGGCGCAGGCATCAGTATCCTAGCGGCCTTGCCCTTCTATCTTTTTGGTTGGACACGACTAATGGCCAGTGGTGCTCTGCTTTCCCGCCGTATCTACGCTGTCCTCACTGCCTTTGAGGAATCAGAATCGGAAGCCCGCCGCTTCATTTTTCCCAAAATGCTGAATTACTTGCTGGCCACGCTAATTGTGGGTTTCATTTTGCTCATAGTTTGCGGGGTCTTGGGGGCGATCGGTTATTTAATTTATTTGGTCGGTGTGCCTTTGGTGCAATTGCTGGAGCAGAATATCCAAACTGAACCTACAAAAAACCTCTTCTTTTTAACTTTTTTGCTGAGCATTCTGTTCCTAGGGCTTCTTGCGTTGTTGGTGATTAGCTACGTCATGGCACGGCTTTCCCTTGTGGATGTCATCTTGGCTCTCGAACCCGACCGTACACCCCTCAAGTCTGTTCAGCGCAGTTGGCAACTGACCCAGGGACAGGCGTGGCATACCCTAACCGTATTCTTTGTTGCTTCCCTTGCCACGATTCCCGCCAATCTCCTTGGCAATATCCTCAATGGGGTAGTCATTATTCCCATCGCTGGCTTCTTTGTGGCTGTTTTACTCCTGCCCCTGTGGCAAGGGATCAAGGCAGTGCTCTACTGGGATCTGCGGGTACGCAATGAAGGAGCAGCGTTTCAAGTCCGCCTTGAGGCAGTAGATCCCCTGCGCTGGTTGCGACGAGTTACACTACGCACACCTGAAAGTATTGAGTTGGACTTTGCCCTTGGCGGAATCGGTAGCCGTGTTTTAGCCTGGCTCATTGATCAGATAATTCTCTACACAGCGCTTGTACTCTTTTCGCTGGTCACAGGGTACCTCTATTTTTATGCCCTTTACCCGTGGCTGATTGAGGTGCTACCCACCAGTAGCCACCGTATTCAAGCTTGGAGTTTGGGCATTTATCTATTGGGGATGTTTGCCCTTTACAACGGCTATTACATTTTCTTTGAAACCTACTGGCAGGGGCAAACCCCCGGCAAGCGCTATGCAGAAATTCGGGTTGTTCAGGATAATGGCCGCCCCATTGGCTTGCGGGAAGCCACATTGCGCAGTCTGCTCCAGCCTATTGATTTTGCTTTTTTTGGTATAGGGGCATTCCTAGTGGCGTTATCTCGATCAGAAAAACGCTTAGGAGATATGGTGGCAGGTACCCTTGTGATTCAAGATGAACAAGCAACGCGGTTGGCTCCTAAAGCAACAACCCTTCAACAACCACAGGCGGCTTGGGTGCAGGAGTTGCGATCGCTGGCTCACTGGGAACAGATGACTCCTGAACACTATCTTCTAGTACGGAACTACCTCAACAGTCGCGATCGCCTAAATCCTGCGAGCCGCTATCAAGCGGCTCAAGCGCTGCGCCAACAATTAGAACCCCTATTGCTGCCAATATATCCGGCCAACTGGCCTCCCCTCAGTGCCGAGGATTTCCTAGAAGGTCTATACATTGCCTATCGTCAACAATACCAGTCATCCCCCTAGTGTGAGGCCGTTATGCGCTTGCTGCTCACCCTTGGTTGTCGCCTGATGCTTTTGAGCGCCTTTCCTCTGCTTATGGGTCGGGCGAGTGAAGCAACGATTCAAGCTGTTGCTTCTGTCCCCCAGCGCTATCAACTGCTGGGGTTATCCTTTGAAACGCCCCTGCAATTTTCGCCGCCCACCTCACTTACTGAAAATGGCGTTGCTGTGGTCTATCCCGCCAATGCCCTACCGGGAGAGCACAAGCTAATGGTGGCCTTAATTAGCTTACCCAAAACAAGCGAGGTACTGGGGGGTCTCTCGGATCAGGAGTTGCGCAGTTGGCTACGGTTTACGCAAATGGGTGGCTCCCTCTCAGCAGCTCCTGGACGGATTGAGCGACAGATTTTGGGGCGGCGAGTAGGTGGTGAAGTGTTTTATTATCCAACCCCCCGACCAATTCACCAAGAGTTATATTTGATACATCTCCAAGGAGGGCAGCGGC
This sequence comes from Thermosynechococcus sp. Uc, assembly GCF_029335995.1. NCBI lineage: Bacteria > Bacillati > Cyanobacteriota > Cyanophyceae > Acaryochloridales > Thermosynechococcaceae > Thermosynechococcus > Thermosynechococcus sp. Uc. The sequence goes on along the minus strand of NZ_JARJMS020000053.1, from coordinate 17,004 downwards.
TGGCTCTCCTTTTTGAAGCTGAAAATCAGGTGCCCTTGCCGGTGCTAGAGCAAGTCTTTAACCACGTGGCAACCTCGCTGCAAGAATTACCCCCGCGATCGCGAGAATGGAAACAGAGCTTTGAATGGTGGAAAAATCGTTGAGTTGTAGGGTGCCGTAATGAATTTGCCCCCCGTCGTCTGCACTTGCACAAACCGTTCCACCACAGGGAATTCGTCCCCTTTTCTCCTTGCCAAGAATGGCAAACGGCGGTGCTAGAATTATAAGGCCTTGCTTTTTGCATCTGTCAAAAGGCCATTTGTCCAAAGGGAGTTAGCCTAAATGATGACACGTAACTACGAAACGCTTTATATTGTTCGTCCTGATGTGGGCGAAGAACAACTGGAACAAACCATTAGCCAATTGCGCACGTTTTTAGAAGAACAGGGCGCCACGAAACTGAAGGTTCAAAATCGCGGTAAGCGTCGGTTTGCCTATCCAATCAAGAAACTGCGGGAGGGTTACTACATCCTCATGACCTATACTGCCCCTAGGGCAGCAATTGCTCCCCTTGAACGCGCTATGCGTCTCAATGAAAACATTCTCCGCTTCATGACAATTGTCCTAGAAGAAGAGACCGACACCGAAGAAACAGAGGAGGAAAATCCTGTTCTTGCCCGCGCCTAGGACAGCCCATTGACTCAAATTCATCTGCAAAGGGGGCATCATGGCACCATCTTCCAGCTCTTGGATGTGCGATGGCGTACCTAAAAACGGTAAGGCCTACCCTCATGCCAGTGGTGCTCACCCACCCCATGAAAACTTTGGTCCCGATTGTGCGATATGTGGACTGCCCCGTGAGGCCATGAATGCTGGGAGTGGTCGTGGCGCTACTGGGGCTGAAAAATCAAAAGTGCCGTTAGTTCCTGTGGCCGTTGGGATGGCCTTATTAGTGGTGGGTGGCATCGGCTTTCTTGGTTATCAAATTTTTGTTGGCAACCGCAATGGCCATACTCCACTTTCAACGGCAGAAACGAACAGCGGCAACCAATTGGTGAGCAAAACCACTGTCCGCAACAGGGTCTACATCAGTCAAGGGGAGCGCATCCTCATTAGTGAGCCGAATCCACAGCGAGCAGCCCTCAAGCAGGAGGCAGCCCTTGCCTTTGATCAGGGAGACTGGGCACAGGCGATCGCCAAGTATGAAGAACTGGTGAAGATCGATCCCAATGATCCAGAGGCACGCATTTATCTGAACAATGCCCGTGCCCGCCAAGCGGGTACGCCAATGACAATAGCCACCGTTGTTCCCATTGGTACTAGTCCCGATACTGCTAAGGACATTCTACGGGGGGTAGCCCAGTACCAAGAACGCTTTAATGCCGGTGCTCCTCGGCGTGCTCTCGAAGTTGTCATTGTCAATGAAAACAGCCCCAGTGGTGTGACAAGTTTAGCCGAGGATTTGATCAATAGTTCAATCCAAGGGGTACTGGGTCATGGCACCGATGCCAATAGTCGGGCGGCTTTACAGGTTTATGAACAAGCGGGGATTGCCGTCCTTTCTCCCCTGACCACAAATGTCACCCCCCAAGGGAAGGGCAAGGTGCAAGTGCAAACCCTATCTTTGAATGAAAAGGGGCAACAACTGCTCAATACCTACCTTGACAATGCAGCGAATACCCTCGCCCAAGCCGTTGCCAAAAAAGTGACCCATGCTCAAGTGGCGGTGCTGTACAACAGCGATAGTCCCTATAGTAATGAGTTAAAGACCAAACTGGTGGCAGCCCTACCTCGGTTTGGTGCTCAGGTGGTGCAACAGATTGATGTGGCCGCTGCTGGCTTTAATGCCAACACAGCGATGACCACAGTGCAGCAAGCGGGAGCCAATGTGGTGATTTTAGCTATGAGTCGAGCACGGGTGAATGATGCTGTTGCCCTTGCTATTGCCAATCAAACCCAGAAAAGGCCTGTGCAATTGTTTGGCAGTGACCAACTTTATGGCCCTGATTTGCTGATCAAAGGGGATAGCGCCATCAACGGCATGATTTTGGCAGTGCCTTGGAGTACTAATCCCAATGATCCTTTTGCGCAGCAGGCGGCGCAAGCGTGGCGGGGTCAGATTAGTTGGCGCACGACTACCGCCTATGATGCCACTCAAGCCCTTGCCCAAGCGATGGCTCAAGGGGGCGATCGCGCCAGCACCCAACAACTGCTTCGCCAGGGAGTACAAATTCAGGGGCAAACCGCCAGCGGTACATTTGATCGGGTTCCTTTGGTTCAGGCGGCACCAGGTCCCAATGGGCCTAAAGGCTCTAACTACCAGTTCAACTCCCTCCTCTAAATCCGTGCAACTAATGCTAAGCTATTGCCCGTTGGTATTTTAGGAATCTCCATGTCTGCAAAAATTGGCATTATTGGCGGCAGTGGTCTCTATAAAATGGACACCCTCACCGATGTCGAAGAAGTGCGCTTGACAACTCCTTTTGGCGATCCCTCCGATGCTTTTATCTGTGGCAAGATTGCTGGGGTTCCTGTCGTCTTTTTGGCGCGCCATGGCCGTGATCACCATCTGCTGCCGACGGAGATTCCCTTTCGTGCCAATATCTATGGTTTCAAGTCCCTTGGAGTTGAGTACTTATTGTCAGCATCTGCGGTGGGTTCCCTACAAGAACAGGTAAAACCCCTCGATGTGGTTGTGCCAGATCAGTTTATTGACCGTACCCGCAACCGAATTTCCACGTTCTTTGGCGAGGGTATTGTAGCGCATATTGGTTTTGCGGAGCCGGTATGTCCTGCCCTAGCTGGCGTTCTGGCGGATGCGATCGCCGATCTCAACTTGCCCGATGTCACTCTCCATCGTCAGGGCACCTATGTGTGTATGGAAGGTCCTGCCTTCTCCACGCTGGCAGAGTCTAACCTGTACCGCTTATGGGGCGGCACTGTTATCGGCATGACGAATCTACCGGAGGCCAAATTGGCTCGTGAAGCGGAAATGGCCTATGCAACGCTGGCGCTGGTAACTGACTACGACTGCTGGCACCCAGAGCACGACTCGGTAACGGTGGAAATGATTGTTGACAACTTGCAGCGCAATGTCAGAAATGCCCAAGCCATTCTTTGCGAAACAGTCAAACGTCTTCATGCCAATCCGCCCGCGTCTAAAGCCCACCGCGCCTTGAAAAACGCGATTCTCACCCCCCTTGACAAGGTACCTGCTGCAACCAAGGAGAAACTCCACCTGTTGTTGGCAAAATATCTCTAGGTCATTGAGTCGGCAGCCCCCTGATTGCCATCAAAGCTGACCGGGTCACACAGTTGCGGATAGGTGGTCTTGGGACTGAGACAGCGACAGCGGTTGAGGGCGGCGGCAAGGGCCTCAATTTTAATTGGTTTGCTGATGTAGTCATCCATGCCCGCCGCAAAACAGCGCTCGCGATCGCCGGTGAGGGCATTTGCCGTCATGGCAATAATCCAAGGACGTTGGCTAGGAGGCCATTGGGCACAAATGCGTGCAGTGGTCTCCAGACCATCTAGCTTTGGCATTTGCACATCCATCAGCACAACATCATAGGGGCGCTGTTGGAGGGCTTCAAGTACCTCGAGGCCATTGGCTGCCACATCGGCACGGTACCCCATCCGCTTGAGAATATGCAACGCCACCTTCTGGTTAACGGCATTATCCTCGGCCAGGAGAATCCGCAGCGGGAAGCGACTGCCCAAGTTAGGATCGATGCTCGTTTTTGTCAGGGCGGGCTGACTTGCAGATTCACTGCTCAGGGTCTTAATCAGGGTTTGGCGTAGGGTGAGGGGGCGAATTGGTTTGGGTACGTTAGCCGTGATCAGTTCCTTGCGGCTAGCGGTTTGCAGCCAACTCAAGGGCGTAAGCAGGATAATAGGCTGCTGCTTGAAGCCATCCCCTGATTGCAATCGTTCTGCCAACTGAAGCCCCGTCATTTGGGGCATATTCAAATCAATTACCGCCAAATCCCACGGGGGCGGTGCCTCCAGAACCAGTTGCGGATCACCATACCCGACAGGAATCATGCCCCAGTTTTGTAGCAGCGTGCAGAGATTCTCACGGCTGGCCGCATTGTCATCTACGACCAAGACATGCTTGCCTGCCAAGGCAGTGTGAACCGTCGGCGGCACATAGGGTTTTTGTTCTTGGGCGAGGATCGTAAATGTAAACGTTGTCCCCTGACCCTCAACACTCTCAACAAACATATCGCCGCCCATCAACTGACAGAGGCGCTTGCTAATGACTAGCCCTAAACCTGTACCGCCATACTCCCGTGTCGTGGAGGCATCCACTTGGCTAAAGGGTTTGAAGAGCCGATTTAAGCGATCGCTGGGAATACCAATGCCTGTATCTTGGACTTGAAATTGGAGAAAATCCTTGCCCTCGTGCCTGAGCACTCCCACATGCACTACCACTTGGCCTTCGTGGGTAAACTTAATGCCATTGCCCACCAAGTTCACGAGAATCTGCCGCAGCCGTGTCACATCCCCTTTAATTTGGGCAGGCGTTTCCGGTGTGCAGGTGTAGAGTAACTCTAACTCCTTCTCTTCGGCTTTGCTGGCCAATAGGCTCAGGACGTCCTCTACACACTCACGTACATCGAAGGGCTGTTGCTCCAGTACCAACTTGCCGGATTCAATTTTCGAAAAGTCAAGAATGTCGTTAATAATCGCTAATAGTGCCTCACCGGCCTGATGCAGAGTTTGCAAAAAGTCCCGTTGCTGCTCATTGAGGGGCGTATCTAAGAGCAAATTGGTAAAGCCCAAAACAGCATTCATCGGTGTGCGGATTTCATGGCTCATGGTGGCCAAAAATTCACTCTTGGCACGGTTGGCAAGTTCTGCTTGGAGGCGCGCTTGTTCAAGTTCTTGGTTTTGTTGCGCTAGCAATTGTCGCTGCTGCTGTTCGTGGCGCAGGAGTTCCGCTTGGGCGATCGCAATCCCCACTTGGGCTGCCACCGCCTCTAGAAGTTCGATTTCCTCGGGGGTCCACTGTCGCTGGCGATCGCACTGGTGCAGGTCAATAATGCCGTTGGGCACCCCTTTATAGGACGTACGAATGGCCAGCATTGACTTGATTTCAAACTGGCGGCATAGCTTCTCTGCATTGGCAAGGAGGGGATCTTGGGTCACATCATGGGAGACAACGGCGGCATCCCTTTCTAAGACCTTCAAGGCGTGGGGGTTATTTTCCACAGGAATACTCACCCCTTTCATTGACGGGTAGCCCGGTTGTAAATATTCCGCCACATCGGGAATACGCGGCGGCGGCCCCGGCTCGTAGCGGTGAATCAAACAGCGACTGACCCCAAAGGCACGACCAATTTGGATGACAGTTGTCTCAAAGATGGTTTCTGTATCGAGGCTCTGGCGAATCTGTTCCGTGATTTGATTCAAGAGCAAGGCCCGCTGCATTTGCTGTTGTAGTTGTTGACGCTGGCGGGTCTCCTGTTCAAGGAGTTGCACTTGGGCAAGGCCAATCCCCACTTGGGCCGCTACACTCTTGAGCACACTTTTAATGGCATCGGTCCATCGTCGCCGGCGATCGCACTGGTGCAAAACCAATAAACCATTTGCTTGATTGCGATAGGCTGTGCGAACAATCACCGCAGACTTCACGCTTAGGGTTTCGCAGTACTCATGGAGGGCAATCAGGCGATTGTCGGTAGTGACATCATCACAGCTAAAGACTTCGTCGGAGGCAAAGACCGACTCCAAAAATGAACCCCGTATCTGTGCCAAATCAAGGTCGCACTCATTGACAGAAGGCACCCCCGGCGCACAATATTCCGCCACCAGTTCCATCGGTGAAGGGGCTTTCTCTTGATACACAAATAGGAGGCATCGACTGACATTCAGGGTTGTTCCCACCTGCAGAACGGCTGTGCGACAAATGTGGTCCCGCTCGATTTGCTGGCGAATTTCCTCGGTAATACGGTTGAGAATCAGCGTGCGTTTTACCTGCTGTTGTAAAAAGAGTTGTGCCCGCTGCCGTTCAGTGACATCACTTTGAATGCCGATGTAGTGGGTAATTTCACCAAATTCGTTATAAATCGGTGAGATGGCAAGCTCGTTCCAAAAGGGCTGGCCGTTTTTGCGGTAATTGCGCAGAACCACTCGGCAGGATTGGCCTTTTTCAAGCGCATTACGAATTGCTTCAGTTCCCGGTTGATGGCGATCGCGCCCCTGAAGAAAGCGGCAATTTTTGCCAATGACCTCTGCCAAGCGGTAGCCAGTGATGCGTTCAAAGGCAGGGTTGGCATAGATAATGGGATTATCCGGTTGGCGGTAGTCGGTAATTACAATGCCATTGGTACTAGCAATAATGGCTCGCTCCCGCAGTCGCAGTTCCATCTCGATTTTTTTCTTGTCGGTAATATCAACCAGCAACTGCAAAAAGCCACTGAGTTCCCCTTGGCTGTCATGAATGGGGGTGACTGAGAGGGATACAGGAAAGCGAGAGCCATCCCGTCGGATAAATGTCCACTCCTGCTTATCTGCCAAGCCTCGCCGCGCCCGTGCCACGAGCGTCTCAAATCCCCTAGGGATGGATTCCCCCAGTTGGACACTTAAAATCTGAGCATATCTTTCCAGCTCTTGGGGATCATAGAAGCGTTCTGGAGTCGCTTGACCCACTAATTCTGAAGCAGGATATCCCAGCCATTCTTCGGCAGCTCGATTCATGAGCGTAATGATGCCATCCGGGCGGGTGACAATTATGGCGTGATTACGACTGTTAAAAATAGCCTCCTGCAGGCTGCTCAGCCCCTGGATATGGGCTAATTGTTGCTGGGTCACCTCCAAGTGGTGGCGCAGCTCTAGTTCGTTGATCACTTGCCGACTGAGGGTGCGTAAGGTTTGCTGTTGAACTGGTGTTAACTCACGCGGCTGGTAGTCCACCACGCATAGGGTGCCAATGCCGTAGCCACGGGGAGTTATTAAAGGCATCCCGGCATAGAAGCGAATATAGGGGGGGCCTGTGACAAGGGGATTATCGGCAAAGCGTGGATCAAGACGGGCATCGGGAATAATAAACAATTCCGATTGCAAGATCGCATGGGCACAGAAGGCAATTGAGCGGGGGGTTTCACAAATCTCAATCCCCACTTTGGACTTAAACCACTGGCGCTGTTGATCAATCAGACTAATGAGCGCAATCGGGGTTTCGCAAATGGCTGCTGCTAAATTTGTAATTTCATCAAAGATGGGTTCCGGAGGCGTATCTAAAACTCGATACTGCTCAAGGGCACGTTGCCGTTCCGGTTCATTTGCTGGCAATGGAGCAGCAGGCATAGCCCCAGTGTACCGCCTTTTCCTAGGAGCAAGTCTTTCATCATTATATGAACTGCGCTGGCCTAGAGAGGATTACTTAGATATATCTATATTGCGTAGGGTAATCCTATCAAAAAAAGGATGTAGAATCTTAGTCTACACCCTTGATGAATCCTTATTTTCAGACTGTAACAATCTTAGCCTGCCCAACCCTTGGCAGCCTGATCCAGCACGTAGGCAGCCACATCTTGAATTTGCTCCTCGGTGAGACGACCGCCAAAGGCGGGCATTGCATTTTTGCCGTGCTGCACTTGGTAGATAATAGCATCTTCGGAGTACATGCCAAATTGCTCAAGCGCTTCTTTTTTCAAGGTTTTGTTAGCCATCACCACATTGCCGCCACCCATGTGACAGGCTGCGCAGTTGCCGCTAAAGACCTTAGCGCCATTGGCCAGATCAGCTGCGAAAGCCGCAGGGGCGAGGCTGAAAAATAGAGCGATCGCGCAAATACTAATGAGTAGCTTTTTCAACGGCGTTCTCCTTTCATCGAATGCGTCAGGGTCTAGGTAAAGTGCCAAAAATCAAGGGGTGTAAGACTCACTAAAAGTGAGTGTAGCAAAGTTCCCAAGCTAGGGGGCACTGTCTGGAAAGCTTTCTACGCCCCAACCGGGGGCTACGGCAGCTGCTCGCAAAATAAAGCCAGCTAACGCCTCAAGCTGTTCCGTCGTTAACCAGTCCTCACTTACGCGGCGGCAGGAATAGCTTTCCTCACTGCCATCGTAGGACATAGGCGATCGCTGGAAAGCAACGAGGCTGGCAATCGTATCCCGTGGCGGTGTTGCCCCCTTTAGATCTTTTAGGGAAAGTGACACCAGAGGATTGGGTAACGTGCTGCCACCGACATGACAGTTTTTGCAGTTTTCCTCGAAGAGCCGCTTGCCACGGGTCAGATCCGCTGCTGTGAAGGTTTTGGTCTCACCGCGATCATTGAGGGGTAATTCCACTGTGTCCGTTACCTTGAGGTATTGGATCACATAGTTATCCACTGCGGCGGCTGCCAGTGCCGTTGCCGGTGCGATCGCCCAGCCTAGCAGCAGAATCAAAAGACCACCGCAAAGCCAGCCGACAGACCGTTGCCAAAAGTGAGGTTGGTTCATAGGTGTTGGGAAAATCCTTGTTACAGGTCATTAATAATAAACTTTGCCACCGCCCCATTTATCACCCAAGATTTTGGGTTCAACGAGAATATGGCCAGCGATCGCCACCAAATCTTTCTCCGTCAGGTTGCGCATTTTCGGGAAAATGTCGGCACTGCGCAGACTGGGGTGAACCTCAGCAATTTCTTGCTCACCATCGTAGGTGGTGGGGTTCTTCATGTAGTCCACCAGGCCTTCAATGTTATCCCGTGGCGGCGTGGCTAGGGCGAGGGTTTCTGTACGCAAATCCAAGCTGGGGTTTGTTTTGGTGATCCCCCCCACATGGCAGGAGGCACAAGCATACTGGAAGAGGCGCTTACCCTCTAGGTATTGTTTTTCCGTGAGCGTAATTGTTTTGCCCTCGCTGTTGAGGGGAACAGTCAAGACTTCAGGGGTCAGTTCAGCGGCCAGTGCTGTGCCTGTGGTCAGTTGCCAGAGGCAGAGGCAGAAAGCGACCGCAAGCCAAACGCATTTTTTTAACATAGTTCTCCCAATAAGCAGGTCTTACGATTGCGGTGTGTCTGGTTGATCCTTGGTGGGGACAGAGTTCGTTAAAGCCAAAATAATGGCTTTGGCATCCTCAAGGGGCAAGCGGGTTTGCGGACTGGTATAGCGAATACCAAGGCGATCGCACCATGCACAGACCGTTTCGACCGACACGCCGTAGTCCGCTGCCAGATCAGCGATCGCAATGTCCACAAATCCCATGTTGCCCCTCCCCGCTTGGGATCAACGACCAAGTATCATTATCATGCCATTGCGCGGCTTCTTTACCAAAAGGCCGCCCCTTTGCAAAGACAAGTACCAGCACGGCGTACACTGTTGATGTGGCATTCAATGGAGTTGTCCATGAAACGAGTCTTGGCAATTATCCTAGGGGGCGGTGCCGGCACACGTCTGTATCCCTTGACCAAGCGTCGAGCCAAGCCTGCAGTTCCCCTTGCTGGAAAGTATCGCCTCATTGATATTCCTGTGAGCAATTGCATTAACTCCGAAATCAATAACATTTACGTCCTTACCCAATTCAACTCGGCCTCCCTCAACCGCCATATTGCCCGTACCTATACCTTCCCCGGCCTGACGGGCGGCTTTGTCGAAGTCCTAGCAGCCCAGCAAACCCCAGAAAATCCCAACTGGTTTCAAGGCACTGCCGATGCCGTGCGACAGTACCTGTGGCTCTTGGCCGATTGGGATGTAGATGAGTACCTAATTCTTTCGGGAGATCACCTCTACCGCATGGATTATCGGCTGTTTGTGCAGCGTCACCGCGAAACAGGTGCTGATATTACCCTTTCAGTGTTGCCCGTGGATGAAAAGGCCGCCTCAGGCTTTGGCTTGCTTAAGGTAGATGGCACAGGCCGCGTCATTGACTTCCGCGAAAAGCCCACGGGGGATGCTCTACGGGATATGCGGGTGGACACAACCCGTTATGGGCTTAGTTCTGAGGAAGCCCATCGCAAGCCTTACATTGCCTCAATGGGCATTTATGTCTTTAAGCGGCAAGTACTCATTGATTTGCTGCAACAGATGGCCGATGCCACTGACTTTGGCAAGGAAATTATCCCCGCTGCTGCCCGTTCTCATCTGGTTCAAACCTACATCTTTAATGGTTATTGGGAAGATATTGGAACAATTGGAACTTTCTACGAAGCCAACCTTGCCCTCACCCAACAACCGCAGCCGCCCTTTAGCTTCTACGACGAAAACGCACCCATCTACACCCGTCCGCGGTACTTACCCCCCAGTAAGATGCTGAGTTGCACAATTACAGAGTCAATCATTAGTGAGGGCTGCATCCTTAAAGAATGCCAAGTTCACCGTTCCGTCTTGGGGGTGCGATCGCGAGTGGAATCGGGGTGCGTTATTGACCATGCCCTGTTGATGGGAGCAGATTACTACCAAGATTCAGCGCAGCGCCACCAGCTTACTCTGCAACACAAAATCCCCATCGGCATTGGTGCCAACAGTGTGATTCGCAAGGCAATTGTGGACAAAAATGCCTGCATTGGCCACGATGTCAAAATCATCAACAAAGACCATGTTGAAGAATCCAACCGTGAGGATCAGGGATTTTATATTCGCAGCGGTGTCGTGGTGATTCTAAAAAATGCCGTGATTCCCGATGGCACCGTTATCTAAACCATAAGCAAGTTTGAATTGGCAAGCGGGGAAAACCTGTGTAGCATATCAAAAGGTAAGGTTAAACATCCACCCCTTTAGCGGAACTGCCATCTATGCCCACGATAGAGACTCGCACAGAACCCATGGTCATTAACATGGGGCCGCATCATCCCTCCATGCACGGGGTTTTGCGGTTAATGGTGACCCTTGATGGCGAAGATGTCATTGACTGCGAGCCAGTGATTGGCTACCTCCATCGCGGGATGGAGAAAATTGCCGAAAACCGCACCAACATTATGTTTATTCCCTACGTGAGTCGTTGGGACTACGCCGCAGGGATGTTTAACGAAGCGGTCACCGTCAATGCTCCTGAAAAATTAGCTGGTATTCCCGTGCCCAAACGCGCCAGCTACATCCGCGTGATCATGCTGGAGTTGAACCGCATTGCCAATCACCTGCTGTGGCTAGGTCCTTTTTTGGCGGATGTCGGTGCCCAGACGCCTTTTTTCTATATCTTCCGCGAGCGAGAGTACATCTACGATCTGTTTGAAGCGGCAACAGGGATGCGCTTCATCAACAACAATTACTTCCGCATAGGGGGAGTGGCCGCTGACCTCACCTATGGCTGGGTAACCAAGTGCCGTGATTTTTGTGATTACTTCCTGCCCAAGGTGGATGAGTACGAGCGCCTCATCACCAACAACCCTATCTTTGTACGGCGCTTACAGGGTGTGGGCAAAATTAGTCGTGAGGATGCCATCAATTGGGGGCTATCCGGGCCAATGCTCCGTGCCTCCGGGGTGAAGTGGGATCTGCGCAAAGTGGATCACTACGAGTGTTATGACGACTTTGACTGGGATGTACCCGTGGCCACAGAAGGCGATTGCCTTGCCCGCTATATTGTCCGTATTCAAGAAATGCGCGAATCGGTGAAGATCATTCGCCAAGCCTTGGATGGCCTCCCTGGCGGTCCCTACGAAAACCTAGAAGCCAAGCGAATGCTAGAGGGCGCCAAGTCAGAGTGGAATAGCTTCGACTACCAGTACCTTGGCAAAAAGCTTGCCCCCACGTTCAAGATTCCCAAAGGGGAGCACTATGTGCGCGTTGAATCGGGGAAAGGGGAGCTAGGGATTTACCTGATTGGGGACGATAACGTCTTCCCTTGGCGCTGGAAGATTCGACCACCAGATTTTAACAATCTGCAAGTGCTGCCACAGTTGCTGAAGGGAATGAAAGTGGCGGATATTGTTGCTATCCTTGGCAGTATCGATGTGATTATGGGATCTGTTGATCGCTAGAAAATGTGCTGCAACTTTTTATGCCACAAGGGGAGGCAGCTATGGCTGTACAACGATTATTCTTCACCTCCACAAACTTCAGCGGCCTCTTGAATGACCGGTTTTGGCAAAATGTATGGCCACTGCCGCCCCAAAATCAATTGAAACGAGGTGCGCTGGTTCCCGATGGGGAATTACCCGCTGTAGGCTTGAACACGCCTGTACGCCTTTCGGCTGTGTGGCAAGAGCAACCGCTTCTGCTGGTGTTTACTCGTATCTTTACAGAGCATCAATACTGCCCACTGTGTTATCCCTATCTCAAAACCTTGAATGAAAACTATGAGACGTTTCAAGGCAAAGGAGTGGCTGTACTGGTGGTGACTAGTACTGATGCCCAGCAAAGCGAGAAAGTTAAGACAGATATGGGCTTAAAGATGCCTCTGCTCTATGACCCCAGTTGCCACCTCTTTCGTCAGTACCGCACTGGCCAAGCCTTGGGGGCACCGCTACCTGCGCAGTTTCTGATTGATCGAGAAGGCAAGCTCCGCTACAAGCATCTCTTCTCATTTCTAGAACCCAATGCTGCCCTAGGGCGCTTGTTTCAGGAAATTGATGTTTTAGTTAATGGGGCAACAGTCGCCCCAGCAGCCTAGGGGCATCAAAACTCGCTAGGATAATAAGGTATCTTTTTGGGGCTGTAGCTCAGTCGGATAGAGCGAGCGCCTCCTAAGCGCTAGGCCGTGCGTTCAAATCGCACCAGTCCCGTTCTTACCCTTAAAATAAAAAGCAAATCTTTTTGCCGTTAGTTTTGCAACTGTGATAGAGCGATCGCCCCCGAATTCTCTCTTAAGGGAACTTCAAGGCACAATTGAGGACCTTGAGGACTATCAAAGCGCCCTGAGCTATCAAGCCGCCAAGCGTGCCCTTGAAAAATTACTGCTCGAATGCAAAGCTACTGGAACTGAAAAAGCTCCCCTTGCCCGCGCGATCGCTGATCTTGAAGAAATGCTCGACAAACTCCACCACGGTGTGGTGCACATTGCTGTCTTTGGCATGGTGGGGCGGGGAAAATCTTCCCTGTTGAATGCGCTGCTGGGGGAACCCTACTTTGCCACAGGTCCTATTCATGGTGTCACTCAAGAAGAAAGCAGTGTTCTTTGGCAAATCTCTGCAGCCCAGCGGGGCAATCCTATTCGCCTGATTGATACCCCCGGGTTGGACGAAGTCAATGGGGCAGCACGGGAACAGCTAGCGCGGGAGGTGGCTGCCCAAGCGGATTTGATTCTCTTTGTGATTGCCGGAGACTTGACCCGTCTCGAATACCAAGCCCTCAGTGAGCTACGGCAGGCAGGAAAGCCAATGATTCTGGTCTTTAACAAAGTGGATCAGTATCCGGAGGTCGATCGCGAGGCGATTTATATTAAAATCCGCGATGAACGTGTCAAAGCACTTCTTTCCCCCGAAGAAATTGTCATGGTGGCAGCAGCCCCCCTTGTGCCCCAAGTGCAGCGGGATAGCCAAGGACGGGTTCAGGTGAAAATGACCGTTGGTGCTCCCCAAGTGGAACCCCTAAAACAAAAGATCTTGGAAGTGCTACAGCGGGAAGGGAAAGCCCTGATTGCCCTCAATTCAATGCTCTTTGCCAACAAGGTGAGTGAAGAATTGGCCCGCTACAAGCTGGCCTTGCGAGATCAGGAGGCCAACCAACTGATTTGGAAAGGAGCAGTGACCAAGGCGCTGGCGATCGCCCTTAACCCCATCACCGTGCTGGATATGGTCAGCAGTGCTGTTATTGACTTGACGACAATTCAACTGCTCTCGCGGCTGTACGACATTGAACTCACAGACGCAGGCGCCAAGGATCTGCTCCAAACCATTGCCCTTGCCATGGGCAGCATTAGCTTAGGGGAATTTGCCGTCAATTTGGGACTGAGTTCCCTCAAAGGACTATTGGGATTGGCTACCCCTGTAAGCGGCGGCATTGCCCTTGGCCCTTACCTCTCTGTGGCTATGACCCAAGCAGGGATTGCTGGCTTGTCTTCCTACACGATGGGGCAAGTGGCCAAAACCTACTTTGCCAACGGTGCAGGCTGGGGTTCTGCAGGGCCAAAAACCGTCGTCCGGCAAATCCTCAGTCAACTGGATCAGCGCCATATCCTCAATCGGCTGAAGTTGGAAATTCAGCAGCAGTTGTACCCCAGTTGAGCGTTCCTTGGGCAAGACGGGCTGCCCCATAGGCGGCCTCAGTGTGAGGTGAAATGGCCACCGGCACCCTTAGGTATTGCTGACGCAGCGCTAACCATGCTCGATTACGCGCACCCCCTCCAGCTGTCCAAACCCGTTTTAGGGGTGAGGCACCCAAATGCTGTAATTGTGTATAGCCTTGGGCTTCAATGCGACTTAGACTTTCAAGGAGTCCCTGCAAAAAGAGGCGAGGGTCTTCAGGTCGTGGCTCTAGGCGAGGTTCTAGGTGGGGATCGTTAATGGGGAAGCGTTCACCCCGCTTTAGCAGGGGATAGTAGTCCAAGCCAGTGGGCTGATTGACATCTATTTGGTCACTGAGGCGTTCTAATTCCTCTGGGCTAAAAAACTGCGCTAAAATAGCTGCCCCACAGTTGGAGGCGCCCCCCACCAGCCAGCGATCGCCCAAGCGATGACTATAGATGCCTGTTGCTAAATCCTCTACCCTAGAGGCACTCAAAAGCTTCAGCACAAGGGTTGATCCCAAGGATGTTACCGCCTCGCCCACCTCAGAGGCACCACTGGCTAAAAAGGCAGCAATGCTATCGGTGGTACCGGCACACACTTGGCACTCTGGAGACAGGCCTAAGTCCGTTGCCGTCACCTTTCCTAGAACCGTACCGGGGGGAACGACCTTAGGGAGTAGAGGCTGTAACGGCGCAAGCAGCGGGTGGTTCAACCAGTCAGGGTAAGCTTCCTTTGCCGCGTCATACCCCAACTTCAGGGCATTGTGCCAGTCGGAAATCCCCAGTTGACCGTGGAGCAAAAAGGCCAGCCAGTCCGCTTGATGTACCAAAACAGCACCGGCGGTTGGATAGTGGCTTTGGAGCCACAACAGCTTGGCTAGACTACTCGTAGCACTGAGGACAAGGTGATCTGCGGCTAAAATCTGCCGTAGCGGTTGAAGGTGAGCTTGGGCGCGATCGTCGTTGTAAAGAAGAACAGGTGAGCAGGGTTGCCCCTGAGCATCACAGAGGAAAACGGTACTAGAGGTGGCATCAATGGCAATCCGCTGAATTTGCTGACGAATAGCCCTCGGAATATCGAAAGTCAATGCCCGTAGCGTCGCTGCCCATTCTTGGGGCTGATCGGGTTGGTGAAGCGGACGACGGGATGTGGCCAGAATGTTGCCTTCAGGATCAATGGCGATCGCCCGCGCCCCTGAGGTACCAAAATCAATCCCCAAGGTGGTAGTCATCGCCAATAACTATTGCAGCAGCGTAAAGAGCTGGCTATCCAGCTCATAACCAAACATGGCAGCCATTCCCTTGATCTTTTCAGCCGCAGGATAGCCCTGTCCCTGAAGCCACTGCCAAAGGGTAAACACCTTAGTCATTACAAAAATATCGAGGGCTTGCGGGTTGAAGATAATGCCCTGCTGCGGATGAAATTCGTGGGGTACGAGCATTGCCCCATAACGCACGAGTTCTCCCACCGACCAATCCAGTACGTAGGGCAGCCATGGGTAGGAGACATCGGCACGAATGAACCAGAGGCGCACGGGTGGCAATTCCGAAAGTTCTAGATCAGGTGCATCCGCTGGCCGGGGATAGTCAATCTTAAAGCGCAGGGCTTGGTGATGCTCTAAAAGCCGCTGCTGTGCAATTAGGGGATTAAGGACATTTTGCAGGGGAGATAAGTCCAGACGATCAATCTGATCTGGTGTTAACTCGATCGCGATCGCCACTCTCTATCTCTCCCCAGCAGCTAGTAACTTAGAGAACCTGCTGGACTTCAGCAATTTCGGGAATGGATTCCTTTAATTTGCGCTCAATGCCCATGCGTAGCGTCATCATTGAACTGGGGCAGGAACCGCAGGCACCCTGTAACCGTAGCCGTACCACAGGTCCTTCAATTTCCACAAGTTCGACATTACCGCCATCGGCCATTAGATAGGGGCGGAGTTCATCAAGGACTTTTTCGACGTTTTCTTGACTCAATTCAAGGGTTGCAGCCATTGTTACTGTCCTTGGCATATCGTTCACATTCATCCTTAGTTTAGCATTTACAGGAGCGATTGCCCCTTGGGAATTGCAAAGGGTGGCAATGGATCTGGCTCTAGGGAAATCTCTTAAACAGTGTTAGGAACAGCAACGCTCAAGGATACAATATTAGCTTGGTGAACTGCACGGTAGGACATGATTTCCAGTAATGATTTTCGCCCCGGTGTAAGTATTGAGCTTGATGGTGCCGTTTGGCGAGTCGTTGAGTTTTTGCACGTCAAACCGGGTAAAGGCTCGGCCTTTGTGCGTACAAAGCTAAAGAATGTGCAAACGGGCAACGTGATTGAGCGCACATTCCGTGCTGGCGAGACCGTTCCCCAAGCCACCCTTGAAAAACGCACGATGCAGCATACCTATAAAGACGGTGAAGACTATGTCTTTATGGACATGGAAAGTTATGAAGAGGCTCGCCTCACCGCTGCCCAAATTGGCGATCGCGCCAAGTATCTTAAAGAAGGCATGGAAGTCAATATCGTTAAATGGGGTGAGCAAGTGCTTGAGGTAGAGCTACCCAACTCCGTTGTTTTAGAAGTGGTGCAAACCGATCCGGGGGTCAAAGGGGATACCGCCACTGGTGGATCAAAACCCGCCATTGTCGAAACCGGTGCCCAAGTCATGGTACCGTTGTTTATCTCCGTAGGCGAGCGGATTCGCATTGATACTCGCTCAGATACGTATCTTGGCCGCGAATAGGAGTAATGGGTGTGGAGCTTGACCTCAACCAAGTGCGCGAACTGCTATTAATGTTTGACCAAACCAGCGTCACTGAACTCAGCCTTAAGAGTGGCGAACTGGAACTACAACTCCGTAAGCGTGAGCAGATCAGTAGTAATGCCCCTGTGGTTGTGGCTCCAGCTCCTCCCTCGGCCATCACCCCCACCCCTGCCCCTGCACCAC
>NZ_JARJMS020000051.1:0-45317 GCF_029335995.1 Thermosynechococcus sp. Uc | reverse complement strand
ACTTACAACCACTGATGCTAGGGAGTACGCAATTGGCAGTGGGTTGGTCAACGGATGTGCTGCCGCTGCTGAAGCAGGATCCGCAAACCTATGCCGCAATATTCCCTGCCAGTGGGACAGCGCTGTGGGCGGATTTGTGGGTCTGTGGCCAAGAACCGGATCCCGCAGCCTTGGATTGGTTAAACTACTGGTGGCAGCCAGAGGTGGCTGAGCAACTTAGTCAATTTAGTGATGCTCCCTCCCCTTTGCTGGGCAATCTAACGGATACTCTCTTTCACCGCTATATTCCCCTTGCTGCTCCCGCCGCTTTTGCCCAAAGTGAGGTATTGCTGCCCCTCGATGCGGCAACCCAAAAGACCTATGACATCCTTTGGCAAGAGATTTTTTTGACGAGATCCTAACGCTGCCCTGGTTGCGCTGAAGAATTTAGAAGCTGTGCCACATAGGCTAAGGCTTGGGGGCGATCGCCAATTTCTCCCCGCGCTTGCGCTGCTTCCACCGCTCGTAACAATTCACCCACACGCGGTCCTGGCAAGACATGAAACTGTTCCACTAGGTCAGCGCCCCGCAGCAATTGGGGGGGATAGGCAACGGGGTCACTGGGGTCTAACCAAGCTTTCACCAGCGGTGCCAGATGGTTCTTGGGCACGCCGCGGCTAAGAGCAAGGGCAACAAAGGCTGGAAAATAGCTCCCTGCGGTTCGGAATAGATAAAAAGCTTGCTCACGGTTGAGGGGCTGTTTGAGGGGGACTAGCCATTGGGCGAGCAGGCGGCACAGGACTTGTACAATGCGAATTTCATCGGTGGTGTAGGTGAGGGCGGTCAGTTCCGCGGCAGCTTGGCGATCGCTGGCATTGACAAGGCAGGTGAGTTTGGCCAAAGTCGCTAGGGTGCGCCGCTGGGGTTCACCGGGGGCAGTGGTTGCCGCAATGGATTTCGTCAGCGCCGGCCAAAGAGCAGGGAAGGGGAAATTTGCCAGGGTGGACTCAAGGGCATGGTAGTGGGTAATCCGCTCCTCGGTTACCGCAGGCAACCACACCGGCAATACCCCATCGCGAAAGGCAAGGGTTACATGGGCTGCACCTTCAACGGCACTAAGGAGGTAACTGAGTTCTACCCGTACCCGTTCAGCCGCCACTTGCCGCAGTTGGGGAGCAAGGCTTTGGATGACCTGCCGTGTTTCCGGCGTAATCGTGAATTGGAGTTGGGCAGCTTGGCGATAGGCGCGCAGGAGTCGCAGGGGATCAGCAGCCAGATTTTCGGGCGCCACATAGTGAATTTGGCGGCGTTGTAAATCCAACAGACCACCGAGGGGATCGACAATGTGGTGGTGGTGAATGTCATAGGCAATAGCATTGAGGCGAAAATCGCGATCGCTCAAATCCGTTAGCAGCGTTTCTCCGTGTCGCTGGGCAATATCCACAGTTGCATTGGCAAAGACTAGGCGGGCAATCTGCCGCTCTCGATCCAACACCACTAAGCCAGCCCTGTACTTATCCGCCAGCTTTTTCGTCAGGGCGATCGCCTCCGCCGGCACAATAAAATCCAAGTCGGGGTACAACGTTGTTCGACCGAGGAGGGCATCCCGCACTGCTCCGCCCACAAGGTATGTATCGGCAGGTAAATCACTGACGGCAATCGGCCAGCGACTAAAATCAAAGGGTTGAATGACGACCATTAGAGCTGGTTAAGATCGATCGCCTGACCGCCAAAGGTAACTGTCAAATTTTCGCCCCGTACATAGAGAGGTCCTGCTGCCGTCTGAACTATTAAGCAATTATTTTCAAATTTTAGGAGTCCGTTCCACAGAGGTGCTGTGGCAGTTGGCACTTGGGTCGTGGTTGGGGGGGATGCAGACTGGAGACTTTCTAGCCAAATGAGTGATGCATCCGCAGCATAGTGGCGATCGCCCGCAGCGGTTTTGATAATCACACCGCCACTGGCCGCGGGTGAAAAAGCAATATCGCGAATGGGTTGCCAACCCTTGTCCACCAATAGCTGTAGCTGGCTTGACTCTTGCCCTGTGGTTGTGGATTTCAGAAGAAGCCACCAAGTTTTCCAAAGTTGTCGTGCAGTTCCGAAACGAACTTCACTACCCGCAGGAATCGCCATTTGTTCGTACTGCCATGCGGGTACAGGCTCACGAATGTATTGCGTCGGCAAAAAGGAATGGGCTTGGAGCACACTGGCCACCAAATCCGCAAAGGGAGCTTCTGAAAAAACAGTTACAGTTTCCTCTGCAACACTCGCCCCCTCCACCATCGCAACCACGGTTTCATTTGCCGTTCGCAGTTGATAGCAATGATTGCCAAGATGAACCACCTTTAAGTCAGCACTTTGACAGGAGGAGGGGAAAGGATGTTGTTGCAAAATTAGCTTTTCAATGACTTGCTCGTTGGTCCACTCCAGAACTGTGGTTTCAGTGGCGGTTGCCATTGCCGCTGTGCACTCCCCTGTCGAAGCCACAGGAATCTCTTCTAGGTTCTCTGCGTCGAGGACCACCTCACCGTTGGGCAGGGTTGCCCCTGACAGTTTAGCTTCCTCTAGATCGCGACGGCGAGCGATCGCTCCCCTTAAATCCGCTTCCGAGAGATCTGCTCCTACTACATTGATTTCGTTCAGGTTACTGTCACGGAGGACAGCTCCTTTAAGGATAGCGCCACTGAGCACAGCCCGCTGTAGATTCGCTCGCGAGAGATACGCACCCACTAAGATAGCGCCACTGAGCAGCGCCTCTTGCAAGTTGGCATCCGTAAGATTAGCACCGCTCAAATCGGCACCAATTAGGTTTGCTCCCTGCAGATTGGCATTGGCAAGATTTGCCTTGATTAGATCTGCACCGCTCCAATTAATCCCCTGAAGGTTAGCGCCCGCAAGATCCACATGGCTGAGTTGCACTAAAGGAAACACACTGCCCGCCAAATTGACTCCACGGAAATTCCGCACCCCACGGGCAAATTGACTCAACAAAGTTTCAAGGGTAATGGCTTTGCTCATAGCTGCTCGCAATCAAGGCACAACAAAAAAGTGACGAGGGCACAGTGCTATAGCTATTCTAGGTGTTGATTCAAATCCGCAGGAGCCAAACACCCATGCCATGGTTTGTCAAAATTGAACGCGGCATTGTGGATAAGGCAACCTTTGATCAATATGTCCCCGCCCATCGCGCCTATGTCCGCTCCCTGATTGCTGCAGGGCATCAAGCCCGCACGGGATACTGGGCTGAGCGCGGGGGTGGCATGTTGCTGTTTCAGGCGGATTCCCGCAAGGCGGCCGAGGAAATTGTTGCCCGCGATCCCCTCGTTCAATACCAATGCGTCCATTACGAACTCCACGAGTGGTGTATTGTTGAAGCACCCGATTAGCCTTGGCGCAGTTTTTCTGCCCAGACACGGGTGGGTAGCCCCCACACGTAGATAAAGCCCTCAGCCGCCTTGTGATCAAACTGATCCTCAGCGCCATAGGTCGCTAAATCGGGGCTATAGAGAGAGTAGGGGGATTGCCGCCCCACCACCTGTGCGGTTCCCTTAAAGAGCTTGACGCGCACTGTACCGGTGACGCGTTTTTGAGTTTGTTGAATAAAAGCATCAAGGGCTTCCTTGAGAGGGCTGTACCAGAGGCCGTTATAGACCAAGCGGCTATAGGTCTCTTCAATCCCCCGCTTGTACTGGGTAACATCGGCAGTCAGGGTCAAACTCTCCAAATCGCGATGAGCGTCAATGAGCACCAAAAGCGCAGGGGCTTCGTATATTTCTCGGGATTTAATGCCCACAAGGCGATTTTCGATCATGTCAATCCGACCAAATCCATGGCGCCCCACCCGCTCATTGAGTTCACTGACCAAGGTTACAGGATCAAGGGAGCGACCATCGAGGCTGACGGGAGTGCCTGCTTCAAAGCCAATATCCACATACTCCGGGGAGTTGGGCGTGTTTTCAATAGCTTGGGTCATCAAATAGATTTCCTGCGGGGGTTCAATCCACGGATCCTCAAGGGAACCTGCCTCAATACTGCGTCCCAAAAGATTGCGGTCAATGCTGTAGGGGGAAGATTTTTTCACCGGGGCGGGAATGCCAAAGCGTTCACCGTAGGCAATGGTTTCTTCACGGCTCATGCCCCATTCACGAGCGGGTGCCAAGACCTTGAGGTTGGGATTTAGGGCCGCAATCGCCACGTCAAAGCGGACTTGATCATTGCCTTTCCCTGTACAGCCGTGGGCAACTGCGTCAGCACCATACTCGGCAGCAGCATTCACCAGAAGCTTGGCAATCAAGGGGCGAGCAAGCGCCGTCGAAAGGGGATAGCGATTTTCGTAAAGGGCGTTGGCCTGAATCGCCGGAAAAGCGTAGTCACGGATGAACTCAGCTTTGGCATCGACCACCAACGCCGCACTGGCACCTGCGTCAAGGGCTTTTTGCCGCATCGGTTCCAGTTCATCCCCCTGTCCCAAATCAGCGGCAAGGGTAATGACTTCCTTAACTCCCCATTCGTGTTTGAGATAGGGAATACACACGGAAGTATCTACCCCGCCCGAATAGGCCAAAATGACTTTTTCTGCACGCCCCATAATCTTTTCCTGAAATAAACGCAATCGCTACTATAGCGGATCTGTTTGCCAGAAACGTTATGGGGATAGCCATTCAGCCTACGCCCTGAGCTTACTTGACTTCGTTCAGTAGAGACAGACCTTGCTCAAAACAGGTCAAATTTTCAATTGTGGTACGGGCAATGTCAGTGAGGGCATTGCGGGTAAAAAAGGCTTGGTGAGCAGTAATGACCACATTGGGGAAAGATTGCAGGAGTTGGAAGGTATCATCTTGAATAATTTTGTCTGAGAGATCTTGAAAAAAGAGGGAGCCTTCCTCTTCATAGACATCAATTCCTAAATAACCAATTTGGCCACTTTTAATGCCCTCAATCACAGCTTTAGTGTCCACCAGTTTGCCGCGACTGGTATTGATTAGCATTACCCCCTTTTTCATTTGCGCAATTGTGGTGGCATTGATTAGATGTTCATTTTCAGGAACAAGGGGACAGTGGAGCGTGATAATGTCGGATGCCGCTAGCAGCGTTTCTAGGGTTGTGTAGGCACCCACTGCACTAAAGATTTCATTGGGGTAGGGATCATAGCCGTACACGTGGCAGCCAAAACCATGCATAATCTGGCCAACAATGTTGCCAATTTTACCGGTGCCAATAATACCGACAGTACACCCATAGAGGTCAAACCCCATCAGTCCCTCTAGGGAAAAATTGTCATCCCGCACGCGGTTGTAGGCACGGTGGAGTTTACGATTCAACATCAGGATTAGCCCCACAGTATGCTCCGCCACAGAATAGGGAGAATAGGTGCTGACGCGGGTAACCTTGATTCCCAAGCTGGCCGCTGTGGCTAAATCCACATTGTTAAAGCCAGTGCAGCGCAAGGTGACCAGACGCACCCCCAATTCCGCCAGCCGTTTTAGGGTCTCTGCTCCAAGATCATCATTGACAAACCCACAGACAGCCTCATGCCCCTTGGCAAGAGCCACGGTTTTAGGCTGCAAGCGCGCATCGTAGTAGCTTAGGTAATGGGGATAGCCTTGGGCGGCATTGGCGGCATTCAAAAACTCGCGATCGTAGGATTTGGCACTGAAAACAGCAACCTTCATGGCATCGTTCTCCGAACCCTAAACAACATGACCGCTCTTTTCCTAGAGGGGCTGTAGCTAGCTTAGCGAGTGGGACTTTAAGGATTTGTTAAGGCAAGACAACACCTTGGGAATTCTTTCTACAGCCGCTGAAAAAACCGGCGAATGGTTGCCGCAATATGCTCAATGGTGGCATCACTCAATTCAGGCCAAATGGGCAGGCTGAGAACCTCGCCGGCTAGGCGATCGCTCACTGGGTTCGGTGGAGATTGCCCCCTATACATTGGACAGTGATCTTGGGGAATTGGGTAGTAAATCATTGAACTAATGCCAGCTGCCTTCAAATAAGCCGCAAGCGCATCCCGCTGGCCATTGAGGACCCGAATCGTATATTGATGAAACACATGTCCCGGCGAGACGACCGGGGTTACCACCCGCTCAAGGCCGGCCAAGGCTTGGTTATAAGTTTGCGCTACCCGCCGTCGTTCTTGATTCCAGCGCTCAATATGGGGTAGTTTCACCCGCAAAATGGCTGCCTGAAGGCTGTCTAGGCGAGAGTTGTAGCCAATCATCTCATGGTGGTAGCGTTGTCGGGAACCGTGCACCCGCAGCATTCGCGATCGCTCGGCTAAATCATCATCGTTGGTGGTAATCAACCCCCCATCACCATAGGCACCCAAGTTTTTTGTCGGAAAGAAGGAAAAGGCACCCATGTTCCCGATCGCCCCTGTAAATTGATTCGCTAAGGTCTCTTGAGTTGCCCTTGTACATTGACAATTTTCACAGGGGGGGCAATAGCGGGCACCAAAGGACTGGGCACAATCTTCTAGAATGGCTAACCCATGGGCTTGAGCAACTTCAACAATGGCTCCCATAGCCGCCGGTCGTCCAAATAAATGCACAGGTAAAACGGCCTTAGTGCGGGGCGTAATTGCTGCCTCAATCTTTGCCGGATCCAGGTTAAAAGAGTCCGCTTCTACATCCACAAACACAGGGCGAGCACCTACCAAACTCACTGCCTCTGCGGTAGCAAAAAACGAAAATGGGGTAGTGATGACCTCATCTCCAGCCCCCACCCCCAAACTACGCAGGGAAATTACCAGTGCATCTGTGCCCGAGTTGACCGCCACCGCATGGCGCACCCCCAAATAGGCAGCCACCTCTTCCTCAAAGGCTTGTACCTCCGGTCCTAGAATAAACTGACCCGATGCCAATACACGGGCAACTGCGCGATCAATATCTGCTTGCAGGGATTGATATTGGGCTTTCAGATCCAGAATGGGAATAATGTCCATTGATCGCCATGCCAGCATCGAGCGCAAGTCTTTTATCATCCTCTCATGGCCTTAGCGAATTAAGCTAGTCTTAGAGTGTAAAGCCGTCCTCAAGGGCGGGGTTTCAGACCCATTTTTTTGATGAATCCCCAAGAGTTGTTAAAACGCTATGCCAGCGGTGAACGGGACTTCAATCGTGCCAGTTTGACAAATGGTGAGTTTATCAACGCGGATTTACGGGGGATTATTCTCTCCCGTGCCGACATGGAGTGGGTCAACCTGAGCGGAGCAAATCTCAGCGGTGCGGTGCTCTGTGGCGCAGAAATTGTCAATGCCATGCTCATCAAAGCAGAACTGGTGGACGCCAACCTTGCTGGGGCAAACTTGAGCCGCAGTGATCTCAGTTGGGCGAACCTGACGCGAGCGAATCTCAGCCGCGCTGAACTCAGTGAAACTACACTGCGGGGAACGGTGCTGCAGGGGGCAAACCTCTCCCGTGTGGATTTGGCCAATGCGGATCTACGGGGATTGACGCTCGACGGCGTTAACCTTTCGGGAGCAAATTTACAGAGCGCCAATTTGCATGGTACGCATCTAAAACAGGCGAACCTGACCCGTGTGGATTTGATTCAGGCCGATGTCAGCAATGCCAATCTCAGTGGCGCTAACCTCAGCGGTGCAAACCTGAGTGGTGCAAATTTAACGGCGGCGAATCTCACGGGGGCCAATCTTAGCCGCGTTGATCTCACAGAAGTCAAACTCAGTGAAGCCAACCTTGCCAAGGCCAACCTTGTCGGTGCCGAACTGGCAAGGGCAGATCTGTCCTCCCTAGAGTTATCGGAGGTCACCCTCAGCGGTGCCAATCTCAGTGGCGCGAACCTAAGTCATACCAACCTTAGCCGTGCAGATCTCAGTGGAGCAAATTTACGGGGCGCCAACCTCAGCCATGCCAAACTGGTGGGCACCAATCTGCGGGGCGCCAATCTCCAAGGGGCAAATTTGCAGGGGGCATTGCTGGACAATGCGGATTTGAGTCAAACGGATCTACGCAGTGCCAATCTTAGTGGCCTAGTCTTTAATGGGGTAAAGCTGCGGGGCGCTAATCTCAGCGGTGCCAACCTCCGCCAAGTGGAGTTAGCGGAAGCTAACTTCAGCCGTGCCGATCTCGTGGAGGCAAATCTCAGCCGTGCCCGCTTGGTGGGAGCCAACCTGAGCCGCGCTACCCTCTCAGAAGCGAATCTTAGCCGTGCCACCCTCAGTGGAGCCACCCTCAGCCGCGCCACCTTTAGTGGCAGCTTACTGGCAACGGTGGATCTCAGTGGTGTTAACTTAAGTGGAGCAGACCTAGGGGATGCCAACCTCTCAGGCTCTAACCTGTCACGGGCGGATTTGACCCGGGTGAACCTGACCGCTGCGGATATGAGCGGTGCGAACCTCAGTGAAGTGGACTTACGGGGCACGATTATGCCCGATGGTCGGCGGCGAGCTTAGGGCTACTCCCCAGTGCCGAGGGATTCCGCCTCGGTTTCCACAGGCCGGGGTCGCGGTGGCGCTTGACGGCCAAAGAGATGCACCAGATGCCGCAAACGAGCTGCGAGTTCAGGTGTGAGTTGATCAGCAGTTAGCCGCCATGCCCAGTTGCCTTCGCTAGTACCGGGGAAATTCATGCGGGCATGACTATCGAGGCCAAGCAAATCTTGAACAGGAATAATGGCTTGGTTAGCAACGGTGCCTAAGGCCATACGAATCAACGCCCAGTGGGGTTCGCTGGGGGTATAGCCCAAATAGTCAATCAGTCGCTGCCGTTCCCAGTCACTCAGATTGCGATACCAACCCACAGTCGTGTCATTATCGTGGGTGCCTGTGTACACCACACAGTTGCGCTCTTGATTAAAGGGCAAGAAGGGGTTGTCTGAGCCACCCCCAAAGGCAAATTGGAGGATTTTCATCCCTGGAAATTGAAACTGATCTCGCAGGGCAATGACATCGGGGGTAATCTCCCCTAAATCCTCGGCTAAAATTGGCAATCGTCCTAGGGCAGCTTGTAGCGCTTCAAAGAAGGCGGCACCGGGTCCTGGTTGCCACTTGCCATTGACGGCTGTTTCCTCCCCTTCGGGCACTTGCCAGTAGCTTTGAAAGCCGCGAAAGTGATCAACACGGATAATGTCCATGTAGGAAAGTAGAGCACGGAAGCGCTCAATCCACCAAGAGTAGCCATCAGCAGCAAGGGCTTTCCAGTTGTAAATGGGGTTGCCCCACAGTTGACCCGTGGCACTAAAGTAATCGGGGGGCACACCGGCCATGAGGGCGGCAGCGCCGGTTTCGGGATTGAGTTCAAAAAATTGGGGAAAAGCCCAAACATCGGCACTGTCGTGGGCAACGTAGATGGGAATATCCCCGATAATTTGAATCCCCTGTTGATTGGCAGATGCCTTGAGGGCATGCCACTGCTGGTAAAAGAGAAATTGCTGAAACTCGTACTCAAAAATGCGTTCTTTAAGAACGACTTGCATAGCGGCAAGGGCGGTTGGCTGACGATGCCGCAAAGGGGCGGGCCATTCATACCACGGCTGTCCCTCGTGGTGATCTTTAAGTGCCATAAAGAGGGCATAGGTCGGCAGCCAGTAGTGGGCAAGGTCTTGAAACTCACGGAAGGCCTGCCAGTCTTCTGGGGTGGCTTGGCGCTGGAAACGTTGAGCCGCAAGGCGTAGTAGGGGCAGTTTTTGGCTAATGACGGCCTCGAAATCAACGCGATCGCCATTCTCAAGGGCGAGTTCTGCCAAGTCGGCCTCCGTTAGCCAGCCCGCTTTCACTAGTTCATCAAGGCTGATCAGCAGTGGGTTGCCGGCCATGGCGGAGTAGCACATGTAGGGGGAATTGCCAAAACCCGTCGGTCCTAAGGGCAATACTTGCCAATATTGCTGATCACTGGCAACCAAAAATTCGAGGAACTCACGAGCTGCCGCCCCCAAGTCGCCAATGCCGTGACCCCCAGGCAGGGACGTGGGATGAAGTAGTAAACCACAGGAGCGGGGAAAGTGCATTATCCAGCCATAGGGAAACTAGGGCTAATTATCCCCTAATTTAGGATCGGCAATCTCCTTTGATTCCGCCAAAATTTCCGCTTCAAGGGCGGCAAGTTCCTCTGGAGACATCCGTGCAAGGCGATCGCTAATCAGCGCCTCCTCATAGTCTTTAAGTTGTTGATGGTAGGTCATCCGTCCCGTAAAAACTCGCAGTAGATATGTGGAGACCCATCCGAGCAGCCCTAAAACCAAAATCGCTTGGCTCCAAATTCCCGCTTGCAGCGGCTCAATCCCCACAGCTCGTAGCAGGCCATAGACCAAGCCGCCCGTCAAGAAAATACCAATACCAATCCAGAGAACATCAATGCGGCGCATAACCCCTAGGAATTGAGGGAGCGTGGTTGGGGGCGGAAGTTAATAAAAGGCGCTAAAAGCAGCAGTCCCGGAAAAAAGAAAGTAACGAGAAAGTACATAAACGCCCGCTCAAAGGAACTGGCCACATACCAGCGGGCATTCAAATAGACATAGACGATTGCTGGCGCCACCAGCAGATACAGCCCTGCTAAAGCTACATAAGCACCCAGTGCCAAAAGTTCTGTTGAAACTGCCATGACTGCTCCCTCTTGCTAAGAATGATTCAATTACTCTGAAACAGTGCTAGTTTCGCTTACCGGTTCCCCAAGGGCAGGAACTGCCATTCCCATGGCTGCAGCAAGGGCAGGGGGCGGGGCTTGGCGAGTGGGGGCATTGAGATATTGCCCTGTAAGGATGGGGGGCACGGGCTTCATTTTGTGCTTGGCAGTAAAGAGACGCTGGGTTTGGGCAAGATTGCCGCGCTCATTAATATGCTCGTTGGCAATTTTCTTGCGCAGCTTGATGATTGCATCCATGATCGCCTCTGGACGGGGCGGACAGCCGGGCAAATACACATCCACAGGAATCAGCTTGTCCACACCGCGAACGGCGGAATAGGAGTCGGAGCTAAACATTCCCCCCGTAATTGTGCAAGCCCCCATGGCAATCACGTACTTGGGATTGGGCATTTGCTCGTAAAGACGTACTAAGGCGGGTGCCATCTTCATGGTGATGGTACCAGAGGTGATGATCAAATCCGCCTGACGGGGGCTATTGCGGGGCACCAAGCCAAAGCGGTCGAAGTCAAAGCGCGAGCCAATCATGGCGGCAAACTCAATAAAGCAACAGGCGGTGCCATACATGAGGGGCCAGAGGCTCGATAGCCGCGCCCAGTCATAGACATCGTTGAGGGAAGTGAGGATGATGTTTTCAGCAAGTTCTTGGGGAACTTCAGGACGAGCAATTGGATTGAGGATGGCAGGCGAGGTCGGATTGGTCATAGGGTTCCCTCAAGGGACATCGGCCAAATGTAAAAACACTTAAAATTATAGGCGTTTGCCCCTATAGATGCACTCAATGCCATTGCACGAGCAATAAAAAAATTTGACATTTAAGATAAAGGATTTCGACTGCCCACCTGTAGTCCCGCTGGCAATTCCAAGGTATCGCCAATGGCTGTACCATCCCAGTAGGCGGCAAGGAGGACATCACAGGTTTTGCCCCAAGCGATCGCCCCCTGCCGATCGAGGCCAATGGCACCAAAATCCCGTTGCCGAGTCGCCGCTTCCCGAAAAGATTTTTCAAAGGCTGCCTCTAGGGGCAGGCCGTCGGTTACTCGCACCACAATCCGCGCGGCCAGCGCTTCGTCGAGAATATCTTCCCCAATGCCTGTACAACTGACCGCTGCTAAGCTGTTGGCATAAGTGCCGGCTGGGGTTGCGGAATCACTCACGCGACCAATGCGCTCAAAGCCTTTGCCACCAGTGGAAGTCCCCACGGCCAAGTGTCCCTGTTGATCTAAAACCACCACACCAATCGTGCCCCGCCTTGCCTCTTCGGCCACTACCCCAGCCATGGATTTTGGGAAATTGCCCTTGCGTTCCTCTAGCCACTCGTAAAGTCGCTGATCTGTGAGGGGTTGGTACACAGGAAGCTGCAATTCACGAGCTAATTCCGCTGCCCCCACATCGGAGAGAATGCGATCTGGACACTGTTGCAACCAATGGGCAAGCTCAATGGGATTTTTTACCCGTGAGACATTGATGACACCACTGAGACGCTGTTGCGACCCATCCATGAGCGACGCACTCATGCGAATCTGACCATCAGATTGCAGCACAGAACCTGTTCCTGCGTTAAAGCGAGGGTCATCCTCTAAGAGCCGACACCCCAGAACCACTGCTTCAATGGCCGTTGCTCCTTGTTTAAGAGATTGAACCACCTGGGCAACAATTGTATGCAGGGATTGGCGGATGGGAATAAGACTACCTTTGTCCTGGAGCGAACTGCCGGCGCCGCCGTGGAGAATAACAGTGGGTTGGGGCATCCTCAATCCTATAAATTAAGGGTCTTCTAGCCCCAAGATACCCTGTGGGGATGGCCTAAATCCACGGCTTTAGGCAACGGCTGACGCTGGCATCTCCTCATACTCTGTGGTGATTTCTTCAGCATTCAGAAGCACTTGCAGTTCTTGGATGGCTTTCTGCGTATCTTCCACTTGATTGAGGAGCGATCGCGCGATTTTTTCACCAGAGGCGGTGGATTGTACCACTTCGCGGATGTGATGGCGAAAATGATTGGCCATTTCCTCCACTTGCTGGTTAGCAAAAACCACTTGGTTGGCCAGTTTGTTAATGGCTTCACTAATAAAGTCAAACCCCGCCATCTGCTGGCCACTACGACTGGCAATTAGGCCTGCTTGTACCGCAAGGTGTTTCACCTGACGGGTAATCTCCGCAATTTGATGGGTGGCTTGGTCAATAATTTCCACATCTTTCTTCAGGCGTTCGCTGAGGCGATAGACGTCCGCTGTATGCTGCGTAATTTGGTTGACGCCGATAAAGGTTTCTTGAAAGGCTTTTTGTCCCCGTTGCGAGAGCACTTGGCTAATGGAGATAAACCGCTGGTTGAGTTGAGCAATTCGCTCTGCTTGCTCGCGGACAGAGCGCTCCTGCCGCTCTAGGATTTCGTTCATCTGTTGGGTGCGCATTAGCTCACTTTCAAGACGCTTAGCGTAGTCTTGGTTACGCTCTTTTTCCACCTTTAACTTCTCAAGAAGTTGCTGGGTGTGCAGGTGCTGCTGCTGAATGAAGAGATTTTTCTTGCTCAGCACCTGAGCTTGGGCAATTAGGATTACCCGCATATCCACCAGTACGAGTTGCTTGCCTTTACGCACCACCACGGGTTCATAAACAAAGGCTGGAGGCCGACTTAAGGCCTGTTCTACAGCTTCTTCGACGGGAGTGCGTGCCATCAGGACAAGGGGAGGGACTTTGGGCGCAGCAACTTCTGGAATCAACTTAATTGGGCGCGGCAAGTAGAGATCCCGGCCAAACTGTTGACTCATCCGTTCAAAAAACTTGACTTTAGAGATCATGCCGATGACGCGATCGCCGGCCACCACCAGCACCCCGGGCAGCTCAGGGTGACGTTGAAATTCATCCGCTACTTGTTCAGAGATGGTTTCAGGGGAAACTTGATAAGAAAAATAGGGCAAATCAGCCAATGTAGCGGTTGCGGACAGTTGAGCATTGACTGTCTCATTCATTTTGATGATCCCCCAGAAGAAGTATTGAATTGTTTTGGGAAAACTTTGCTTTCGTTTTACCTCACTCAAATTATCTCGACCTAAGAGTAGGAGGAAATTATTTTTTGGTTATCTTTTGGTTAAGTTTTCTTGGCAACAGCGACAAAATGTCTGAAATTTTCAGAGAATGACAAGCTCCGTAGCCTTGGTTGAGATTTAAGAAATGGGTGTTATCTGGGATACAGTTTTTATTTGTTCGGTCTATGAATTTGCGGCATACCACCGCTCGACCTGCTGTTGAATTGCTGCTACTTCTGCGGGGCTAAATTTATCAATATTTTTGAGAATTGCACTCATACGTTTTTGACAATTAAGAACTGGGCGGTGGCGTGCAAGAAAGTGCCAATAGAAAAAATTAAAAGGACAGGCGCGATCGCCCACCCGTTGCTTTGGATCATAGACACACCCTTGGCAATAATTGCTCATGCGCTGAATGTAATTGGCCGAGGCGGCGTAGGGCTTAGAAGCCAGCAGCCCACCATCGGCAAACAACCCCATTCCTAAAACATTTGTTTGCATGACCCAATCGTAGGCATCAATAAAGACACTGTGAAACCAAGTTTCCACCTCTTGGGGACACAGACCAGCAATGAGGGCAAAGTTGGCAAGAATCATCAGCCGTTGGATGTGGTGGGCATAGCCAGTGCGCTCAATTTGCTCTAGAACGTGGCGCAGACAGTTCATAGGGGTGCGATCGCTCTGCCAAAAGAAAGCTGGCAGGGGTTGCCAATGCTGAAAGAAGTTGTGCTGAACATACTCGGCACCAAAGAAGTGATAGAGACCATACATATACTCCCGCCAGCCGAGAATTTGGCGAATAAATCCCTCAACGCTATTCAGGGGGAGTTGCCGTTCGCGGTAGGCAGCTAAAGCAGCACTGATCACCTCCTGTGGCTGCAGGAGGCCTAAGTTCAAATAGGGGGAGAGTAAACTATGCCAAAGGGTCTCCTGCCCCATAACCATGGCGTCTTGGTAAGGGCCAAACTGGGGCAAGCGGTATTCAATAAAGTTTTCCAGCGCCTGCAGGGCTTGCGTGCGAGTAACTCCCCAGTAAAAGGGTTCAATGTGGCCGTAGGTGTCAAAGTTCCCTTGGCGCACCGTCTCAATTACTTCTTGCGTGATTTGATCGGGAGAAAAGTGCAGGGGCGGTGGTGGTTTGAGGTGAGTAGGCGGTGGTTGGCGATTTTCGGCATCGTAGTTCCATTTGCCCCCTACTGGCGTTTTAGCATCCATGAGAATTTGAAACCGCTGGCGACCCGCCCGGTAGAAATACTCCAAGACCAACGTTTTGCGACCTGTGGCCCACTGCTGAAACTCTGCTTCTGACCAGAGGAAGTGATTGTTGGGCAACAACTTGATGGCACAGGGCAGGTCAAGGCTGGCAATCTGATCCCGAAAGGGGCGATCGCTGGGCTGCATGATCCTCAGCTCATGGATTTGCTGCGCTTCAACCCACCGCCGCAGTGGGGTGGCAAAGTCGGCGGCGATCGCGTAGGTCACTGGCCAACCGGCCGCTTCAAGTTCTTGGGCAAAGTGGCGCATCGCCGACCAGACGAGCACCAGTTTTTGGGCGTGGTAGCGGCGCTGTTTCGCCCACCCTTGGGACTCGATGAGGATGACGGGCACAGGGCTTGGACAGCTTTGCAGGGCTGCTTGCCCCTGCCACAGTTGATCGCCTAAAACCCAAACGCCAATGGCCATCTTGACTCCCATTGTGTAAATAAAGACTGCAGGGAGGATAGTTTGCTACAGTCAATGTGGTTTATCTTAGTGTTCAACTGTTGCCATTGCATACGAAATTGATCATGCAAATTCGCCGGCGTCCCCCCAATCCTGTTGTGACGGTTCACAATCTCCACTACCAAGTAGCGGTGGCCGATGATACCCCCCGCCATATCCTTGAAAAAATCGTTTGGCACAAGGAACAGGAGGTAGAGCAACTGCGGGAAGTGCTGCCCTTGCCGGATTTGCAACGTCAAGTGCTCGATGCGCCACCTGTGCGTTCCTTTTTCGCCGCGCTGCAAAACCCCATCACCCAGCCGGCGCTGATTGCTGAGGTCAAGAAAGCTTCTCCTAGCAAAGGAATTATCCGCCCCAATTTTGATCCAGTGGCGATCGCCCAAGCCTATGTTGCCGCTGGCGCAACCTGTTTGTCTGTCCTGACGGACAGTGAATTTTTTCAAGGAAGTTTTGAGTACCTCGCCCAAATTCGCCAAGTGGTGGAGGTGCCACTCCTGTGCAAGGATTTTATCATCTACCCCTACCAGATGTTTCTAGCAAGACTGCGGGGCGCCGATGCAGTGCTCCTGATTGCCGCCATTCTCTCGGATCGCGATTTGCGCTATTTCCTGCGCATTGCCCAAGGCTTGGGACTGACGGCACTGGTGGAAGTACACACTGCCGAGGAAATGGAGCGGGTTTTAGGCCTTGAAGAGGTGCGCCTAGTGGGCATCAACAATCGCAATCTGACAGACTTTAGTGTTGATCTAGCCACTACTGAAAAGCTGTTGGCTAGCTATGGGGCGCAGTTGCGCGATCGCAACATCCTTGTGGTCAGTGAATCCGGTATTCATCAGCGCGCCGATGTGGAACGAGTCACGCAAGCGGGCGCCGCAGCCATTTTAGTGGGAGAATCCCTAATGCGCCCCCCTGTGGAAATGGCGCACCTGAGTGAGGCCGAGCAACTACAAAAGCAAATTCAGCAGTTATTTCCAGAGTTAGCGCGTTAGGTATGCCCCTGAAGGCAGTCTTGTTGGATTTCAATGGCGTGATCCTTGACGATGAGGCGATCCATGCTGCCCTCGTTGAGGAGATTCTACTGCAGGAGAATGTGCGCCCGCAGCGGGGAGAATATGATCTTTTTTGTTTAGGGCGAAGCGATCGCGCCTGCTTAGACAACCTCCTCAGTCGCCGCGGCCGGGCTGTTACCCCAGCCTACTTGGATAAACTGGTGGCCAAAAAGGCAGCCGCCTACCGGGCACGCTTGGCTAGTATCGAACCGTTTCCCTTCTTTGAGGGAGCGATCGCCCTGCTGGAGAAACTCCGTGCTGCGCAATTAAAAATTGCCATTGTCACTGGTGCCCTGCGCTCCGATGTCGAGTTGGCTCTTGAACGGGGAAACTTCACGGTGGACTGTATTATCAGTGCCGAGAGTGTGGAACGGGGTAAACCCTACCCTGACCCCTATCTCCGTGCAATTGAAGCCTTGCAAGCCCTAGGGGGTAATCTTACGGCTATTGATTGTCTAGCGATTGAGGACACCCTAGTGGGGATTCAATCTGCCCGTGAAGCCGGTGTCAAAGTTTTAGGGGTAGCGCATACCTATCCCTTGCACATGCTCCAGCGTCGCTGCCATTGGGTTCTCGATCGCCTTGATCAATTTGACTTTGAGGAAATTGCGCCGCTGTTTGACCGCAGTATGGCTGCCAGGTGCTCCTAGAGGTGTTTGACCTCAGTAATGAGTTGATTGAGCACTTCCTTGGCATTGCCAAAGAGCATCAGGGTTTTGTCTTTGTAGAACAACTCATTGTCAATGCCGGCAAAGCCCGGATTGAGGCTGCGCTTAATCACAATTGTGTGCCGTGCCCGATCCACATCGAGAATGGGCATCCCATAGACGGGGCTACTGGGGTTGGTACGGGCAGCGGGATTCACCACATCGTTAGCGCCAATCACCAGCGCCACATCCACATTCTCAAACTCTGGATTGATCTCCTCTATGTCCTTGAGTTGGGGATAGGGGACGTTGGCTTCCGCAAGCAGCACATTCATGTGTCCCGGCATGCGACCCGCAACGGGGTGAATGGCGTATTTAACATCGACACCCAGTCGCTCCAGTTGATCCGCCAGCTCCTTGACGCTGTGCTGCGCTTGAGCCACCGCCATCCCATAGCCCGGCACAATGACAACCGACTTGGCGTAGCCGAGCATCATGGCACTTTCTTCAGGATCAATTGTGTGTACCGACTTTGCCGTAGCGTGGGCAGTCACCTCCGCGTTGCCAGTGGTTGCACGACCAAAGCCACTGAAGAGGACATTGGCTAAAGAGCGATTCATGGCTTTACACATGATCTGCGTCAAGATGAGCCCCGAAGCCCCCACCAAGGCACCAGCAATAATCAGCATACTGTTGCTCACAATAAAGCCAGCGGCACTGGCGGCCAGCCCAGAAAGGGAGTTCAAAAGGGAAATAACTACGGGCATATCGGCGCCGCCAATGGGCAGGACAAAGAGTACCCCCAAACTAGTGGCGATCGCCACCAAGCCCCAGAAAATCGGCAACTGACTTGGGTCTAACCAAACCAGCCCACTGGCAATCCCAAAGGCCACCAGCAAGCCGAGGTTAACCGCCTGCTGCATCGGGAAAATGATTGGTGTCCCCGAAATCAGTCCCTGAAGTTTACCAAAAGCAACAAGGCTACCGCTAAGGGTAATGCCACCAATCAGCACCCCCAAAATAATTGTGACCAGCGTACTGGGGGTCAGCGGCTCACCCACGGCCACGATGCGGCAAAATTCACCAATGCTCACCAAGGCAGAGGCGCCCCCCCCTAAGCCATTGAGTAACCCCACCATCTGGGGCATGGCCGTCATTTCCACTTTGTAAGCAGCAATTGCGCCAATGACACTGCCGAGGCCAATGGCCGCTAGGATGCCCGTATAACTAGCAATCTGACGATCCAGGAGTGTGACCACAATCGCTATTAACATCCCCAAGGCGGCAAGGCGATTTCCTTGACGTGCCGTAGCCGGAGACCCCAATTTTTTCAAACCGAGGATAAAGAGCGCCGCAGCGCCCAAATAGCTCAATTCTTCAATGCGTGTTAGCCAATCCATGGTGCCTACCGCTTAAACATCTGCAACATCCGATCCGTGACCAAAAAACCGCCCACCACATTAATCGTGGCCAGCACCGTTGCCATCAATCCCAAGACCACCGTTAGGGTTGTGTGCCCACTGCCTGCCAAGAGCAGCGCCCCAATCACCGCAATGCCAGAGATGGCATTGGAGCCAGACATGAGGGGGGTATGCAATGTGGGCGGGACTTTATGAATCACCTCAAAGCCAACGAAACTGGCCAGTACAAAAATAATCAAACCGACAAGAATGGGATCTGTCATAGAACCAACCCTCTAGGGAAATTTCTAAACCGTTGCGGCCAAGGTTTGCCCAGGATGCAGCAGTTGCAGTACCCGTGGGTTGCGTACCTGTCCTTGATGGGTGACACAAGCGGCATCAATGATGTCATCGCCAAAGTTCAACACCAATTCCCCCTTGGGGGCAAGGTACTTTAGGAGTGTTGAAATGTTTTTGGCATACATTTGACTGGCATGCACCGCCATTGTCGAGGGCAGGTTGATTGGGCCAATAATGGTGACCCGCTGATGACAAATGGAGCGCCCCGGTTCTGTGCAGGCGCAGTTGCCCCCCTGCTCAGCGGCTAAATCGACAATGACTGAACCGGGTTTCATACTGGCCACCATGCGTTCGGTCACCAAAAGAGGGGCCGGCTTGCCGGGAATTTGGGCAGTGGTAATGACCACGTCGGCACTGTGGACATGGCTGGCGATCGCCTCTTGGGTTTTGTGCTTTGCCACTTCAGACACCTCTTTGGCATAGCCACCGGCAGCAACGGTATCCTCCTCAAGGTTGACTTCCACAAATTTGGCACCGAGGCTTTGCACTTCTTCCTTGACCGCCGGACGAATGTCAAAGGCTTCAACCACAGCCCCCAAACGCCGGGCGGTGGCGATCGCCTGCAGGCCAGCCACCCCTGCACCAATGACAAATACCTTGGCCGGGGGAATTGTACCCGCCGCCGTCGTCAGCATCGGAAAAAAGCGGGGCAAATGGGATGCCGCCAATAACACCGCTGCATAGCCTGCTACCGCCGCTTGGGAGGAGAGGGCATCCATACTCTGGGCACGACTCGTGCGCGGAATACACTCGAGGGCAAAGGCGGTAATCTGTCGCTCTGCTAAGTGCTGCATTTGCCATGGATTCCCTAGGGGATTGAGAAAACTCATTAGCGTTGTACCGGGGCGAATCCACTCCACTTCGCGATCGCGTAGTGGGCCAACTTTGAGCAGCACATCCACACCGCCCCAGACCTCTTCAATGGAGTGACCGATTGCCGCACCGGCAGCACGGTAGTCATCATCGCTGAAGTGCGCCATATCTCCTGCGCCTGACTCCACGCAGAGGTGATACCCCTGCTGCACCAGCTTGGCAACAATTTCGGGAATCAGGGCGACCCGTTGTTCACCCACTTCGCGTTCCTTAACGACCCCAACTTTCATAGGCACTCTTGGATAGGGTTTGCAGTCTTTACAGAACAATTCTTTTGGTGTACTCATCAGGGCATTTTTTATAACAGCCCGACACCGTTACAACACATTGACACACTGTCCTGTACTGATCCTCAACCTACTGCGATCTCCTTAGGAATGCGAGGAAATGTCAGCATTTGGTGGGTGTTCTCCACAAGTCTTATGATCCCCAGCAACGTTTGTAACAAATGTTGACACTGTCACTGAGTACTCTTACTTAATTCCCCCTTTTCCTTCTTGTCTAAGTTCTGGACTTTGCTATGATAAGTAATCTAAAGTCTGGGCGGTTAACTCAGTTGGTAGAGTATCTCGTTTACACCGAGGCTGTCGGGGGTTCGAGTCCCTCACCGCCCATGGAAAAATCAATACCTCAAGTGTCTTTGCCCTCGTTGATCTGAGATTGCCGCTGCTGGCGTAACCATGTCGCTTCGTCCAAGCTATCTTTGGCCACGACAACATACTCGTTCTCCTGACGATCAATAATTAAAATTTCCTGACCGTGCTGCGGGGTGATCGTTGCCCAAGCAGGCAAAACGGCGGGCAGAATGAGGCGATTGCGATTGGCATCCAAAACACTGATTTGACCAATACCTGTCCCACTGTGGGGAATATGGGCAGAACTGACATGGCCACTACAACCTAAGAGGCGATCGCGACTGGTATCTTCGCTAAACTGCGCAAAAATCTGTCCCAAAGGCCGCGAACACAGACCCCCCGTTATGAGCGCCAACAGCAGTGCGGCAATTGCAATCACCCCAGACCCCATCACCCCTGGCCAACTGCCCCTGAGCAGGTAAAAGAGGACATTAAAGAACCAGCCCAGTACGCCCAAAAGGCTAAAGTCCAAGGCAAGCAAAAGAATGAGCGGTGCTCTTCCCACCCCTAGCCAGTGCAAAATCGTCAGAAATGAGATGCCCTCCTCCAAATCGACTTCTACTTCCAAGGGATCGGTATTCCCCTCTAACTCGACCTCTTCATTGCCCACATCGCCAAAGATCACGGTCAAAAAGAGCAAGACCCCCATACCCAAGACAATCCAGTAGGGAATGTGAATCAAGTGAAAGAGCATTGCCTTAGTAGCCTTAGTACATGAAGGGATTTGCAGGTTCAGGAATCGGCGTTATTGTCTCAGCAACTAGTACCAATTGGCGGCGGTCGTTGAGGATTTCTGTGGCCATCCGACCTTCTACGCGAAACCAGTGATCTTGGGGATAGGCTTGGCGCGATCGCCCTAATTTCACCGGCAGTCCGACGGGATAGGCATCCGCTGCACAACAGGTAATGACAAAGCGGGTAAGGGTGAGATAGGTCTGCGGCAGTTGGGGGCTATGGACAGCAAATCCCTCAATGCGAGCGGGTAACCCCCTATAGGCATCGGGTTCGGGATAGACATCGAGGGTGCGAATCCAGTCAATGAGCGTGCGCTCCTCAGGCCGTTGATTGAGACGAAAGGCCACTGGACTATTGCGCGTCACCGTTAAGCCATCCTCCAGACCGCGATGAATCGCGGTGGCACTATTGAAAGGACGGGGTGTCATCAGCAACCCCACCACTGCTGCGAAAATTAGGAGACTGAGGGTACAGCGGGCCGGTAAGAGGGTAACATGCTGCACAAGCGTCACTTGCCCCCGCCACAACCGCCACCCTTGCCACCCACTTACAGCAACTAAAAGAAAACCAGTGGCGATCGCTAGTCCAAAGTAGTTGGGGTGAATCAGTAACCCCAGTCGCCCCTGCAACCAATATTGAAGAAACAGAATTCCCCAAAGGAGAAGTGAAACAAGGGTCCACCCCTCCCGCTGGAGCCAGCGACGGCGCACCCTTTTGTGTTGGTTACGCGGGGAATAACGATTGGAGGAGCTAGCAAACATGGGGCGGTGGAAAATTCGCCATCCCTAAACATTCTAGGGGGAATCCTGCCATTGCGGGCTTAGCTCCCGAAAATTAAAGAGGGTCGCCTTGGGATGACACTGAGCACAGCCCTCGAGGGTAACGGGTCGAGGTACCTCAACGCGGGGATGTAGGATACGAAAGAAGGGCGATCGCCCGACACGAAAGGGAATTTGGACATCATTAGGCAGAGGGCGAGAATAGGTGCGCAGATAGTTCCACAGCGGAATCAGCTCAGCACGGGAAATGGGTTCGAGCGTCGCACCGTAGTGATTGGGATCTTGAATTAGCACCTGCCATGTCTGTGTGGGCAATGTTTCCGGGGGTACTGCAAGGTGACAACTGCCACATCGCTGCAGATAAATTTGTGCCCCCAATTGGGCATTCAAAGGCAAAACATCAACTGTTCCGCTGAAGTCTGGGGTGGCGATCGCTGCTAAGGCTGTACCCACTAGGGCACAGAGCATTAAAGAAACTGCCCCTACCCCCCAGCGCCACTGTGGTCTAATCTTGGATATACTCAAGCCCTTCATCCAAACAAAACTGTGCCCGCATCAATTCGCGACCGAGATAAGCCGCGTGGTCCAACATCGTCACTAATTGGCGATCCTTTTCAAAAAGCTCAATACACAACTCCTTTGCTGTTCGACCGCTGAGTACTAGATCTGGTTCCCGCGTTACTTTCCCTCTGGTGGGAATGGGTTCCCCAGTATCGGGATCCACCGCTAAGCCCTTCTCATTAATGTCATTGGGATAGTGTTTCATCCAGATCAACTCTTGCTCAGGGTCAATGTAGATAATGAAATACCCTGCTGGATCAAGCTGAATAAATCGCTGCGATAGCTTATTGTCAAGAGCCGTGCGTTCTGCTTTGCTCAACGCCTATCTTTCCTCTAACAGATCCACTCTTTTCTTTATTGTACGGTGAACTCGATTTGAATCTGCTGGCCGGAGCCTTGAGTTTTGAGATATTCGCGTTATAATGAGAATTGCGCAAAAATTTCGGCTCAGTAGCTCAGTGGTTAGAGCAGGGGACTCATAAGCCCAAGGTCGCAGGTTCAAATCCCGCCTGAGCCACTCCCTTGAGGACTAAAACTATACGGTTGCCGTCTCTAGCTCCACTCCCTCTAGCAAGTCATTCACAGGGAAGCGGTCGAGGAGATAGCGCGCCTGTTGGGCACTTTGGCGCAGTTGAGGGCTGGTGTGGGGCGCGTGGGGAATCTGGGCAAGAAAATCGAGGGTGCGCCGCAGCAATCGCACAATATCCCCAGCATCGAGATTGGTTTCAGCGCACAATTCATTCCATGGTGTGCCCAAGGCCCACTGCTCCACTAGGCCAATGAGATCCCATTCGTACCATAGCGGAAAGATAATGTGATAGCGGCGCTGCACCTGAAAGAGCCGACGGCGAATGGGACTGAGTGCAGCAAGGCGCTCTTCCACTTCACTGGGAATGGGGTAGTTGCACCAACTATCAGAACGAGGGGTTTCGGTGACAAGGGCAGCAATTGCGGCCGCTAACAAATGGGGAGGCAAGTCATCCAGTTCGCCTGAGGCCAAAGCTAGGGCCAACCAGAGTTCATTTTCGCCGCGCAGGGCAGCGGCCATTTCCCCTAGGGGGGTGGGAGTTAGATCATTGAGGCCACCAAAGTCTTGTAGGGCAGCAATCAGAGCAAGAAATTGCTCCCAGTGGCGTTGGGACTGTTGATGGAGCTTCTGCTGGCGATCGCGCAGTTCCGTTTGCAGCTGTTCTTCGCGACGAACGAGACGTAGCAGTGAATGAACATTTTGCGGCAGACTCGCTTGCAGTTGGCTGAGTTTCGCTTCGAGGTCGGCAATTTTGGCGGCTTGGGCGGCCACTTGCGGCGCGGGTAAGACCGGCGGGAGCTCGGGGAGGGTACCAAAGTAGTGGTTCGCTTCGTTGCAGAGATAACTTTCCCCTAGGCGCAGTTTCATTCCCTCTGGGGGCGGAGGGAGCTGACCACAGGGGGGGCGATCGGGATAGACACCTAAAATGTCATCAATGCCAACTACCCGAAAACGACCATCGACCGCAAGGCACAGCCAGTGGGGCAACTGTCCAGAACCGGCAACGGGCTGACAGAGGACGGCAGTTAAGGGGGAATGATCTCCAAGTGGGGATTTAATATGAAGCCATGTCCCCGGCGGCACTGCCATCATAAAAGGGAGGAGTTCTTGGACACGTTCCTGCTCCGCCTGCTGTTCAAGGATTTTCAGAAGCCGTTGATCCTGCCGTAGCCGTTCCCGCAGCTTTTGATACTGCGCCAGTTGCTGGCGATCAATGCCGGCAAGGCGTTGTTGCACGGTTTGTAATTCCCTTTCCAGTTCGGCGATCGCCCGCCGCTGCGGTGCGAGCTGCAATGTGGCTAAGTATTGACCAAAACTGCGCTCTACCAATTCCCGCGCTTCTTCGAGAGTGTGACGCTGTAGTAGGTTCAAGACCATGCCATAGCTGGGGGTAAATTGGCTGATCAGGGGATCTGGAGCGGCTGTGGCCAAAAACGCCGCCTCATGGGCACCCTCAAAGGGGGTTTGCAAGGTAACCACATGACCCACGGTATCCATGCCCCGACGGCCAGCTCGTCCTGCCATTTGCAGAAATTCTGAGGCTGTCAAGAGCCGATGACCGCTATCAGTACGCTTTGAAAGAGTAGAAATAACCGTGGTGCGCGCGGGCATATTGATCCCGGCGGCCAGCGTTTCCGTGGCAAAAACGAGTTTGATCAGGCCTTCTTGAAAGAGGGTTTCCACAAGGGTTTTCACGACGGGCAGCACCCCAGCATGGTGAGCAGCAATCCCTTGGTAGAGGGGGGCAATCATTTCGGGAGCAACAATGTCCTGATGTTGTGCCAAAAAGGCGTCAACCCGCTCTGCTAGTGCTTGCTGTTCAGCTTTGGTGAGCAGATTCATGCCCAAGACCTCTTGAACCGCTTGGTCACAGCCACGCCGACTGAAGATAAAGTAAATGGCCGGCAACATTTCCCGCTGTTGCAGTTGGCCAACCACGTAGCGGATGCTCAAAAAGTCTCGCTTGCTGCCGCGTCGCCGCAGTTCAGTCTGACCGTG
Organism: Thermosynechococcus sp. Uc; assembly: GCF_029335995.1. Classification (NCBI taxonomy): domain Bacteria; kingdom Bacillati; phylum Cyanobacteriota; class Cyanophyceae; order Acaryochloridales; family Thermosynechococcaceae; genus Thermosynechococcus; species Thermosynechococcus sp. Uc. The sequence continues at coordinate 20,420 of NZ_JARJMS020000051.1, read as the reverse complement.
GAGCTTGGGGTTGAGCCGTTTACGTTGGCCATCCAAGAGGGGAAAGAGTCCCTTGCCGTTGCAAAAGTAAAAGTGCAGCGGAATCGGTCGCCAGTCAGAGGAGATGAGTTCGGCATCCCCGTGGACAGATTGAATCCAGTCAGTGAGTTGCTCGCCGTTGGCAATTGTGGCGGAAAGAGCCACCAGTTGAATTTCTTTGGGGCAGTAGATAATTGATTCTTCCCAAACAGTGCCCCGTTGGCGATCGTTCATGTAGTGGCATTCATCGAGCACCACTACTTCAACCCCTGCAAGGGAGGTACCCACTTCACCAATGGGGGTACCGTAGAGCATATTGCGGAAAATTTCCGTCGTCATCACTAGAATTGGCGCATCACGGTTAATCGAGACATCGCCAGTCAGGAGGCCGACCTGCTCCGCGCCAAACTGCTGCTGAAAGTCACGCCACTTCTGGTTTGAAAGCGCCTTCAGAGGAGTGGTGTAAAAAACCCGCTGCTGCCGCGTCAGGGCACGGTGAATTGCATACTCGCCAATGAGGGTTTTACCTGACCCCGTAGGAGCACAGACCACCACAGAGCGACCGGCATCAAGGGCAGCGATCGCTGCTTCTTGAAAGGCATCCAATTCAAAGGGGAGTTGAGCCAGGAAGTCTACTAGGGCTGGCGATCGCTCACTCATGGGGTCGGTGTCGGCTCCTGCTGCACAAGGATTTCACCCTTGAGGAGCCGTGCAGCGGCATCCAGTAATTGCTCCTCCAGATAGGGCTTCGTAAAGTAGCCCCGCGCCCCTAGTTGTGCCGCCATCTTGCGGTGGCGATCCGCGCCTCGTGAAGTCAGCATGGCGATCGGCAGATGGTTGAGCTTCGGATCCTTTTGAATCCGTGAGAGCAGTTCCAGACCATCCATACGCGGCATTTCAATGTCACAGAAGATCAAATCACAGGGCAAGCCAGAGCGCAGTTTTTCCCATGCATCTTGACCATCCCGTGCTTGCTCGACACGGTAACCTGCTCGTGTAAAGGTCATTGAGAGCAACTCCCGCACCGTAATCGAGTCATCAACGATCAGCACTAAGGGTTCGGAGGCTTCCTCTGGCTCGGTGATTTCGATGGTGTGGCCAAACCCGCGCCAGTCGCGATCCATACGTCCCAAGGAGAGATCAATAATTTCCAGAACGTCAGCGATCACCATTGCGCGGCCATCCCCTTGAACGGTTACCCCGGCAACACCCACCGGCTTTGGTACAGGACCTGACAATTGTTTAATGACGATTTCCTGCTCGCCGATGACCTGATCCACCTCCATGGCCACAAGATCATCGCCACTGCGCAGCACCACAATCGAGACCATGCCATCATCTTGAGTACTCCCACCATAGACATTGCTGCGGCTGATGTTGCGGCTGTAGTGGAGTAAATCCCCGAGTTTACGCACAGGCAATAGGCGATCGTGCCATGAGAGGACACACTGACCGTCTTCTAGGGTTTGGATGCGCTCTTGGGGCATATCCAGCATATCCTCCACACCGTCAATGGGGAAGGCAATGCGGCAGTGGTTATCAATGCAGCAGAGGGCTTTGGTAATACTCAGGGTCAGCGGCAAGCGGATGGTAAACGTAGTTCCTTTGCCCACTGTGGAGTCAATGTTAATCGTGCCGCGAATGTCCTCAAGATTTTTGCGCACCACGTCCATACCCACACCGCGACCGGCAAGGGCATCCGCTTGATCTTTGGTGCTAAATCCCGACTGGAAGAGGAATGCATATACCTCTTGGCGTGACAAGCTAGGGGCATCAGCCTCCTTCAGGAGACCTTTCTCGATTGCTTTGCGTTTTACCCGCTCTGGGTCAATCCCCGCTCCATCGTCACTGACAGAGATAATTGCTTGACTGCCCTGATAGAAGGCTCGCACGCGAATCAGGCCTTTTTCCGGCTTGCCCAATCGTCGCCGCTCTTCTGGGGATTCAATCCCGTGATAGACGGCATTATTGATCAGGTGCGTCATTGGGTCAAAGAGCTTTTCGAGAATGCCCTTGTCGATGAGGGTATCCTCCCCTTCAATCTTCAGTTCCACCTGTTTGCCCATGGTAGTGGCAACGCGGCGCACAGCGCCCGGTAAGCGGGAAGACATTTCACGGAAGGGCACCATTCGTGAGCGGCTCAGACCCTCTTGGACTTGGGTAGTGACTTGACGAAACTGGCGTGCCACCTGCTCCACTTCATCAATCACGTACTCGATGTCAGCCGCTGCCTCCCGCACCCGCACGATCCGCTCAATCACTTCTTGAGAAAGGGTGTGGAAGCCGGTAAAGCGATCCATTTCCAAGGCGTCAAACTCGACACCCGTGGCGTGGGTTCCCCGTTCTCCTTGGTCGTTGGCTACCCGTGCTGTCGTTACCCCCAGCAGTGAACTCTCAAGGAGCGATCGCTCGTAGAGGTCTTGGATTTGTTGGCTGACTTCTCCGAGTTGTTGAACTTGGTAGAGCAAGTTATCGAGAAACTGCCGCAGGCGTTCTTGGGTGTCTTCAAGGCTATTGCGGTTAACCACCAACTCCCCCACAAGGTTACTTAGGGCATCGAGGTGGCGCACTGGTACGCGCATGGTTTGTTCTACCAAGGAGCCGCCTTTTGCCCCTGCCCCCGTTCGACGAGGGGTAGTTGCCTTGGCACTCGCCCCTGCGGGTTGGGGAATTAATTTCTCTAAATCGGCAAAAGTATCATCGGCGGTGGAAGGCGCTGCCGTTGGCGGCGGTGGGGTTTGACCCAAGAGTTGCTCTAGTTCCTCAAAGGCCGGCGTAGGTGGCGTTGCCGTCTCCAAAAGCTGATCTAATTCGTTGAAGGTAGCGGCCTCTGGTGTGGTTGTACCTGTGCTTTGATTAAGCAACCCCTCCAATTCCTCTAGGATGCTTTCGGAGCTAGCAGGCGCAGTGGCATCATTGACCAATGCTTCCAGTTCGGCCATGCTCACAGCTTCAGGGGAGAGGATAGATTCCGCTGCGGCTGCTTCTGGTTCCGCAATATTTGCCGCTGTGACCTCAGGCATACTTGGCTCAGCGATCGCTGGCGCCTCCGAGGCGGATAGGGTTTCTGACCATGGGGCATCGCTGCTTGGTGGGGGAGTCAACTCCGCGAGGGGTTCTTCCGCCGCGTTATCCACGACCAAGTTTTCTAGGACATCGTTGAGACCCGGCACCTCTTCGAGAAACTCAGCCACCTCCTCAGCGACGTCACTCAAAGCAGGGATGTCAACATCCTCTTCTAGGGGAAGCAGATCGCGAGCCTCAGTGGTTTCCACCTCACCCCAAAAGTCTTCTAGGGAAGCAACTGCCTCCTCAAGTGCCGCCATCTCTGAGGGAGCTTCCTCCGTCAATTGCTCAAGGAATGTATCTAGGCTGAGTTCAGGAGGTTCTGCGGCTGCACTCTCTTCCGCAGAATCGTTAGGTGTCAAGGGGGGCTCAAGCGCCTCAGCCATACTTTCGGCAATTGCTGGGGGCGTGAGATCATTGAGGGCTGGTTCCTCTCCCTCCGCCGCCAGTTCACTGGAGAGTTCCTCAATTTCATCGAGGATGGCATCAAGGCTGGGTTCTGCCTCAGGCAACTCCTCAGCAGCGGTCATGTTTAAAAAGTCGGAAATCTCCTCATCAAAGGCCGCTTCATCCCCCAGATTTAAACTGGCCAAATCCTCCTCAAGGGTGTCCTCCAGCCACTCCGTTGGCAGTGCCGTTGCATCGCTAAAAATGTCGCTCAATTCTTGAAAATCAGTGCCGCTCTCCTCACCAAAAACAGTGACACCCTCGCTAGCGCTGGTTATAGGCTCCATTGGCTCAGAAATCTCTTCTTCAGGCAGACTGGTTTCTGGCGGAGAAAGCGGGGAGGCAATTTCGGCGGAAGCTGGTGGTATTTCAGGGCTCACGGGTGCCTCTGCTGCCGGTTCTGGCCCTTCGGGAACAACAGCTACAGCTTCCTCCACTAGAGGGGGCTGAAGCGCCACTAAACTATCGCTAGGGCGAATATCACTGCCTTGACCATTGAGCACCAAGTCGCGAGCCGCCATAATTTCTTTAATCACCACTGGTGCCAACGCCGTGAGGGGCTGAGCAGTGTTACTAACTGCCTGTTGAGCGATCGCCAGCAGCTCCACCCACTGGGGCAGGGCAAAAGTTTCCCCCAATTGACCCAAATTAGAACAGGCCTCCGCCAATTGTTGCCGCACTGAGGGCGAATCAGGCTGCTTAAAGAGTTGCAACATTGCCCGCAGGCGATCGGGCACCTCCGTTTGAAAGACTAAGCGGTAGCTTGAATCGGCAACGGGTTGTAGCGGCGGCTGAACGGGTTCTGCCACAGGGGGAGAAGGAGCAGCCACAGGGGGCGCCGCCTCTGCTCCTTGGGTCAGTTGGCTCAAGTGGGCTTGCAGTTGATTGAAGACTGGCTCTACCCGATTCAGCGTTGCTGTTGCTGCCTCCTCGGTCAAACCAAAGGGACCTTGCAATTCATCGAGGAGTTCCCGCAGCGCATCAAAGGCTTGTAAAAACAGTTGCTCTAGGGTCTCGTCCACCGTTACGGGGTGTTCCCGCAGGATTTTGAAGTAATCCTCCAGCTTGTGGGCGGTGTGCTGAATGCTGTGAAGCCCAAGCATCGCCGCTCCCCCTTTAACCGAGTGGGCTGCCCGAAACATTTCACTTATCGCCTCGGGGTCATTGACTACCTGCTGGAGATTCATCAAACTGTCTTCAATGGTAGTCAAGTGTTCCTGCGCCTCCTCAATGAAGTAGCCAAGAATGCGCTTTTGTTGATCGCTTTGCATAGCCCCCTCCCGGATTGCTTAGGCTTGATCTTCAGTATTTTCAACGCGGAACCGTTCCACCGATGCCTGCAAGTTGCGCGCCACACTCACGAGACTTTGCAACGAGTCGGACACCCGCTGTGCCTCCTGAGAAGTGGCCTGTGCTGTCAACTCGATGGACTGCATCACTTGAGCCATGGCTCGCGCCGATTCTGTTTGTTCGACCGTGGCATTGGTAATCGAGCGCACAAGGGTATCAATTTGCGACGATACTTGGATGATGTCCTCAAGGGCATGCTTGGCCTGTTCGGCTCGCTTGGTTCCCTCAATGACTTGTTGGGTGCCCTCTTCCATTGCCGTCATCACGGCACCGGTTTCACTTTGAATTTGCAGCACAATCTGCTCAATTTCCTTCGAGGCCTTTGCCGAGCGATCGGCTAGCTGTCGCACCTCGTCAGCCACTACAGCAAAACCCCGCCCTGCTTCTCCAGCTCGTGCTGCCTCAATACTAGCGTTCAGCGCCAGCAGGTTCGTGCGGTTGGCGATTGACGAAATCACACCGACAATCTTGGCAATCTCTTGGGAAGATTCCGCGAGACGCTTCACCTTACGGGTGGTCTCTGCCACCGTTTCGCGAATCTGCAAAATACCCGCCACTGTGCGTTCCACCGCTTCACCGCCACGGAGGGCTGTTTCCGAGGCATTGCGTGCCACCTCATTGGCTTCTTGAGCACTTTCGGCCACCCGCTGAATTGCATTGGTCATCATTTGCACTGAGTTCAGGGTAACCGCTAGCTCCTCCGCTTGCCGCAGGGCGTCGGCTGAGAGACTACGGGCAAAGGTTTCGTTTTCTGCAGCCCCACGACTCACCTGCTGAGCGGCAATTTTCACCTGTTGCACAATTGTGCGTAGGTTGTGAATCGTCAGGTTAAATGAGTCTGCCACTGCTCCGAGCACGTCCGCTGTCACTTCAGCTTGGACGGTCAGGTCACCTCGGGCGGCACCCTCCACATCATCGAGAAGTCGGATCACTTGGCGCTGCAAATCATCCCGCTGCCGTTCGTTTTCCTCTGCTTTTTTCTGGGCATCAGCAGTAATTTGCTGGATGGCATCCGTCATTTGGTTAAAGCTTTGTGCCAAGAGTCCTAGTTCATCGTTACTGGTGACCGGCACCCGCGCCGTCATATCACCGGCCATCACGGCATTACACTGTGCCTGCAAATCCGTACAGAAGCGCTTGATGCGGCTGACGCTACGCTGCCCCATGGCATAGACCGCTGCCCCAGCGGTGAAACCAGCCGCAGCACCACTGAATAAAGGCGCAGGGCTAGGGGCGCTAAAGCCTAAACTGACGGCACCCGCAGCTAAGGCGGAAAGCACAGCGGTAGTTACTGCGGAGGTAATGTTTTCTTGGCTAAAGGAACTGGTGGCTGTTGGGGTGGTTGAAACAGTTCCAGCCACAGAACTAGGACTATGAGAAGGGGTTGGCGGAGCAGCCACTGGTGCTGCAACGGGCACTTGCTCGGTAAAGGCTGAGAGATCCTGACTTTTTGGAGGAGCTACAGATTCAGTGCGGCTGGCGGTGCTTTGGCTCAAATCGACATTAAAATCAGCCAAGTTCTCAAGACTTTGCTGGCTGAGATCATCAAATTCATCCGGTAAAACCGCAAAGGTCTTGGTGCCAGCCTCGGCCATCCCTGTGGCTTCTGATCCAACAGCACCCATTCCATGCACTTGGGGATTGGCAATGGTCATTTCCTCCCCAAATCCAGCACCGGCGAGATCTGCATTGCCAAAGGGGAGCTCTTCTAAATCAAAGTCGGCAGGTTCAACACCACCAGAGCTGGTTTCCCTTGCAGCGGTTGCTGGCGTCTTTGGCTCCCTCGCGTCTGCGGCAACGGTTTCACCTCTGGAAAACTCAGACATGGCGATTGTTGGCTCATTGTCCAAGGGAGCGGGGTCAAAGGTCTCAGGAAACAGGGGTTCGGCGACAATGTCTGGAGCCTCAAAAGCTTCAGGGGAAGCTGGGAAGTCACCAAAGAGATCGTCTTCCTCCTCGGCAGTTCCAGAAGAGCTGAATTCTGGCTGTGGCAACACCTCAATGGCCTCTGCCGTCTCATTGCTCAACAAATCACTGATACCCGTAGCAGAGGTAGAGACTTCAGGAACGTTGGTCTCAGCGGATGCCGTCGGATTTGGAGAGGAATTCTCTTCAGAAGTGCTGGCTGCTGGGGATTCCTCAATATCGCCAAAGAGACTTTCTGCAGAAATGTTTACCGCTGGGGCTTCCAACAGGCTCTCTTGAGAAATATTTGCTTCTGCAGGTGCTGGAGACCCGGCAAGGAGCCCCTCTTCAGGCATCGCCATTTCAGCGGCAAAGGGATCATCAAATGTTTCTCCGAAGGGCGGTGGCATCTCCTGAGAAGAATCCGCAGTACTTTCTGGCGTCTCACCATCAAATATAGAATGAGGGCTAAGCGGTTCGGAGGGGGTCACAGGAGAACTTCCCATAAGCAGCGTGATCTCCTCATCCCCAATGGCTTCAGGGTCTAGGGGTTGCACCAATTCACCCATGGGGATTTCTGGAATGTCTGCCACTTCGGCAACCGGATCCTCCAAAGTATTGGTTGAAAAGGCAAAGGGATCCTGAATTGCCGCATCTTCGTCGAAGGGATTAAAGGTACCCTGTTCTAAATTGACGCCGAATTCTTCTTCAACGCTACCAACTTCAGGCTCGTCAAAGGGGTTGCTCGTTCCCAAATCGCTGCCAAAGTCATCAAAGTGCTCAAGACTGAATGTCTCTAAGGGGTTTACAGCTTGGGGTTCCCCACTGGGTGGGGTCGTCTGCAAAAAGGTATTCTCACTTTGGAGTTGGGTATGTTCTGCTTGCAGTGTGGTGTGATGTTCTGCGCCCCCATGGTTACTAGGTTCAGCAGCGGGTATCAGATCTTTAATCCTGGCGAGACTCTCGTTGGCCAGATTAATTAGTTCTGGGTCGGTGGTGGCCTTGAGAACCGCATGGTACTGCTCTTGAGCCTCGCTGTAGCGTTGTTGGCAGCAGTAAATATGCCCCCGCAGAAGCCGTAGGTTGGGATCGCCCGGTCGGGTGCCCACTAATTGGTCGGTGATTCTGGCTGCTTCTTCGTAGTTGCCTTGTACATAAGCGGCAACCGCTTTTTGATATTCTTGGGTGTGTTGGGTGCTGCTGGATGCCATGGGCTTACTCCCAGAATGGACAATGACAAGGGGCAGGGGGGAATTGTAAGGACTCAATCAAGAAAGCTTTAATTACAAAGTATGCGCCAATCCTTGGGAAAGATGTCACGGGGGTGTTAATTTTCCTAAAGTGACTGGTGTTGATAAGTTCAATGGTGACACTTGGCTGTGAGTGTCCATTGAAATTTTACTTCTTCTAGTTTAGAGTCCCCAGCGGGCACTGCGTAAAATGGCAAGGGGTTCTAAGAGCTTAACAATCTCCTGCTGCTCGGCATCAAAAACCCATTCACCCCGTACAAAGGGAGCCATTTGATCGCTGACATGCGTGGCGGGCTTAATAGTGTCATTGTTGAGCCACTCCATGCCTCGAACTTGATGAACCGCTAGCCCCACTATTAACTCATCATCCTCAATGGCAATAATGGATAGCTCAGAGCGATCGGTGTTCAAGGGGGTGTCATCCCCAAGAAATTTACCGGCATCCGCTACCCAAATCACCTGCCCCCGCAAGTTTAAAATCCCCAGTAGCAGATTGGAGGTATTGGGCACTGGGGTAATGCGATCGGGATTGACGGCGACAACTTCACGCACACCAATTGCCGGCAGCGCCAGGAGATCACCGCTGGGGATCGTAAAGAGGATATGTAAATCCCCCTCTGGAGTTTTGAGGTCATCGATATTGTCACTTTCAAAGGGGGCATTGGTTGCGAGTAGGTCTGAGCTACTAAACATCTTTAACCTCGCAAGAGTTGCTTGATGGTGCCAACGAGTTCTTTGGGGTCAAAGGGCTTGGTAATGTACGCGTCAGCGCCCTGTTTCATGCCCCAATAGCGATCAAATTCCTCACTTTTGGAGGTACAGATAACCACAGGAATTGATTGGGTGCGGGGATCAGCCTTAATTTGGCGACAGACTTCATACCCATTCATGCGGGGCATGACAATGTCGAGGACAACCACATCTGGTGTGCTCTGCTGCAATTGTTCCATTGCCTCCACACCATCGGTGGCAACGGTTACTTCAAAGCCTGTTTTTGCCAGCAATTCGCTAATCATTTCCCGCTGGGGTGGGCTATCTTCAACAACTAAGACTTTACTCATAGGAGGCTACACGTAGAATCAAGGGTTTGCTTTATATTCTAAAAGCCTAGGAGTATCACAGGTTGATGACAGCCAACCTGCGGCGGTTAACGGGGAGTCTCAAGGCTTGATTTTGGTTCTAGCACGTCGCTAAAGGACTCGTCTGTTAAGGAGGTCACAGGTGGGGCTGCACCAATATAGCGATGCGTAATTGTTAACAATTCTTGAGTTGAAAAGGGCTTGCTGAGGTAGTCAGTGGCACCGGCCACTTTGGCGCGCAGGCGATCGCTCCAACCGACGAGACTCGTCAGCATAATAATCGGCGTATAACGGAAGCGAGGGGTGTGTCGCAGCAGGGTACAGAATTCGTAGCCATCCAATTCGGGCATGGCAATGTCGAGGAAAATGAGGTCAGGGTTGAGTTGGAAAATAAGACTCAAGGCTGTCAAGGGATGGGCGATCGCCGTAGCTTCATAACCCGCTGCTTGAAGTGTGGACTCAACGACTTGACGGACGGTGGCAGCATCATCCACGCACACGACTCGGGGCGATCGCCGCCAAGAAAGAGGCGGAAATGTGCGGGTGTGGCCATTGGTTCCCCAAGAACTAACTTGCAAGTATCCTTGATGGAGATAGGGCAGCAGGAGTTTGCCCACCGTCACTCCATCTCGTCCCAGTTGCCGACTCAGGCGACGCAGCGTAATTGGTTCGCGCACGAAGGGTTCAAGTTGACGAAACCATTGATCCGCTGGATCGTTGCCTGTGGGTTTAAGATCTGTCAGTTCGAGGACTTGATCGAGGGAACGCAACTCTGGGTGCAGTTTTTTCCATTCCCGCAGATGACTCAGGCTGTCATTGAGCAGTGCTGTCAAAGAGAGATTGTGCCATTGGGGGGTGAGGGGACTCGCACTATAAAATTTGAACCAAGCGCGATTGAGACTAACCACGTCAAAGAGACTTTCCCGTAGGAGAGCCCGCCACACGCTATGGATCTGGCTGAGCTTGCAGTGGTTGAGGAGCCACCATAGGCATTCATATTCCACCCAACTGGCACCGGCTTTGCTTTCGATGAAGCTATCAGGACTCGGCCAAGGAATGCCCTGCCCATAAAGAAGATCCTGTAATCGCTCTAAACCGTGGCTGTGGCGATCGGCAATATAAACCAAGTGACCATGACTCAAAAAAAGAAGCCACGTATGACCGGCATCATCTTCGAAGTAGAGTTCTCCGGTGCGCTGACCAAGAGCAAGGGTTTGGCACAGCGTGTAAATATCCGTATCGTTGAGGCATCCTTCCATGGCGCTATTATAGCGATCGCCAGCCGACTGAGCACGACACGGGAAATCTGGCCTAAGCTAGCGCTGAGTATAGGTGGAGAGCAATTGCACCAGTTGCTTGACAAGGGCTTCTTGATCTCGATTAATCTGGGGAAAGTTAAAGTCATCGCGGATGTGTACCTCAAAGCCGGGCACGACCTCAATACGTTTCCAAGACTCTGGTTGCGTTGAATGGCTCGGAGGTGGTACTTCGCGGCGGCTGACACTGGTACTGATGCGCATGGGTTCCCCATAGCGATGCTCGGAGCGGTCTTGTACCTGCTGCAAAAAGGCCAAGGCTGGGTTGATGGGCGGTGGGTTTAACTGAAGATGTACCCCCTGCTCAAGGAGTGCCCGCAGTTCTGGGGTACTCATGCGATACACCAGCTTGTAAATGGCACCTGCGGTATAGCCCTCCATCAACAGTCGCCGTACCACGAGCAATTGCACAAGGTGGCGATAGCCATAGCGCCCTTCACGGCCAATGCGGGTGGGGCGATCAATTAGTTTGCAGGAGGTGTAATGGCGGACTAGACGCGGGTTCACTTCCTCCAACACGCGATTTTTTGAGTCTTCTTGGGGGAGGTGCTGAGGCAAGAGTTCGTTGGCAATTTCCACCAACTCATCTAATGACCATTGATCCTGAACGTGGATAAAATCTTGAATTGTTGCCATAATGAATAAACACAACCTTTTTTGAACGAATAACAAAGGGGTAGAGCAGAGAGAAAGTTTTCTGTGCTAGGTTAAACCTAAGGGCGCACCTAGAACAGCGGTGAAACTATACTACCGTATTTTTTTGTTCTGTATCATCTGGGGTCTAATTTTCTCCTGTAGTTGTCAAGAAAGGTGAAAACGTACCTGGTACAACAGTATCAAGAATTCAACGCAACTTTGTATTGCATTGTTACGCCAAAACAATTTATTTGATGCTACCATACAGCGTTTGGTATTGAGTAAGGTGCTCCCAAAAATTACTGGGATTTTTCCATTGTCAAGCTATTTGTTGCAGGGTTGTTACGAATTCTGGATAGGAAACGGCTGCTGCCCTAGCGTTGTGAATGTGACTTGTTCCTTGAGCATTGAGGGCGGCGATCGCCAGGCTCATGGCCATGCGATGATCGCCGTAGGTTTCTAAGTGGGTTCCTTGGAGGGGCACGCCCCCCTGAATATCAAGGCCATCTTTGAGTTCAGTGACCTTAGCGCCCATTTTTTGCAATTCTGTGGCCACAGCCTTGAGGCGATCGCTCTCCTTGACCCGTAGTTCTGCTGCGTCTCGAATTTCGGTGACGCCTTCGGCAAAGGCAGCAGCCACGGCCAAAATTGGAATCTCATCAATCAAACGAGGAATTAATTCACCGCCAATACGGATGCCCTTGAGCGTCGCCGATCGCACCCGCAGATCTGCTACCGGCTCTCCTGTGACTAGCCGCTCATTTTCAAGGGTAATCTCGGCTCCCATTGCCCCAAGCACATCGAGAATGCCTGTGCGGGTGGGGTTGACGCCCACATTGGTCAACACCAATTCTGAATTAGGGATAATGGAGGCTGCGACCAACCAAAAGGCGGCTGAACTAATGTCACCGGGGACAATGACCTTCTGACCCTTTAAGACTGCAGGCCCTTCAAGACTCACCGTACAGGTGGCTTCATCCACACTCAAACAGGCACCAAAGGCCTGAAGCATACGTTCACTGTGATCCCGTGAGCGATGGGGTTCGCGAATAATGGTGGTGCCCTCGGTGTGGAGAGCGGCAAGCAACAGCGCTGATTTCACCTGAGCCGAGGCAATGGGACTGTAGTAGGTGATTGGCTCTAGGGGCTGCCCCAAAACCGCTAAGGGGGCACGGCTATGGTGTTGACGCCCCCAAATCTGAGCACCCATCTGCAACAGGGGGGTAACGACCCGTGCCATGGGGCGCGATCGCAATGAGGCATCCCCAGTGATTGCAAAAAAGCGACCTGTTTGTGCTGCCAATACCCCCAGCAGTAGTCGCATCGTCGTACCAGAATTGCCGGCATTCAGCACATCCCCCGGCTCTTGCAGGTGGCCAATTCCCAAACCTTGAACCGTTACTGCTGTCGGATTCAGATGCGAAATCTCAGCGCCCAGAGCACGGAAACAAGCAGCGGTACTGCAGGTATCTTCACCCACGAGCAGGCCTTCGATATGGGTTGTGCCCTCCGCTATGGCTCCTAACATGAGGGCACGGTGAGAAATAGATTTATCGCCCGGTACTTGCAGGCTGCCCCGCAAGGGATGGCCATCGGCCTGAATTTGCCAAGTGTCGTCGGAGGTGATCTGAATAACTGCCATGGAAGACTAAAGGAGAGAATGAAACCGCGCTCTCGATTGTCCCACGTCTTTTGTCTGCTATAACGCCATTGAGCGTTTGAGTTCTTCTAGGGCAGTTTGCAATTCCAGGCGGCGAAACTCGGCTTCAACGGGATCATTGAGATCACTGCCCATGCCCGGGGGTGGCGGCGGCGGCGGGGGAGGCGCACTGGCGGTAGGAATGCGGTTCATCACTTCCTGACGGCGATCGCGAATCTTTTGCAGAAGTTGCTGGGTAAGAGGAATTTGATTGAGGGCATTGAGGCGCTGAGTCCACAATTGCTCGCCGCGTCGGCGTAATTCGGCCTCCCGTTGCCGTGCTAATTCCACAAGGTCAGGGCGTTGCGCCGCCATTGCCGTTTGGATGCGATCGCGCCAACGACGAATTTCAGAAACCAGACTGAGAATTTGCTGCTCACAGGTATTGACTTCCTGTTGTAAGCGCAGGAGTCGCTCTTGGGTTTCCCGTTCTTGATCCTCAAGCTCAAGGAGTAACAGATTGAGTTCCAACTGCGGATTGGCACGAATAAAGTCCTCCAGCTTCTGCTCTAGGAATGCATTCAAATCTCGAAAAAAGTTCATGCTTGCCCCTTTTCTAAAAGCTTTGGCCAACGGTGAGAGAGCGCACTTCCCCTTGACGGCGCAGCACGGCTCGCTGGTTTTGAATTTGCACCAGTTGCCAGCCCTCGCTGCCAATTGTATCGCCGATGCCTAAACGCAGGGTTTGACCATTGCTTTGAAAGAGAGCCACCGAGCGATCGCCCAGTTCGAGTATGCCCACCAAGGTATGTTGGGGAGGCGCGGCTGGAGGGGGAGGTGGCGGCGGCGCCGGTGTTGCTGCCGGCGTAGGGGCTGTAACCGTGGGTAAATTGGGCAGGGTCACAGTTGGTGCTGCGGGAGCTTGGTAAACGGGAACGTAGATGCGCTCAACTGTTGGGGTAGAGGCGGTGGGGGTGGAGACAGAATTGCCGGCAATGGCGGGTGGTGCAGGGGTTGGCGTGGCAGCCTGTTGGCTTAGGAGTTGCAGGGAGTTTTGCAGATACTCAGCAAAGGCAACATCAGCTGGGCTGGGGGCTGTTGCGACCACAGCCTCAGGGGTAACTGCAACTGGTTGGCGATTCAGGTTGATCCAGAGGCCAACCCCTAGAACAAAAGAAGCAATGCCTACTCCCATGAGAAAGCGATCGCCCCAAGAAAACGCCTGTCGCGGCTCTGGACAGTGTAGCCAGCGGGAACGTTCCTCTGTTGTTGGCGGCGGCGGAGTCGTTGCTTCAAAGGGGACAAGGAGGGGAGACAGGTTTTCTAAAACTGCTGACAGGGGTTCTGACTCATTCAGCTCAGCCTCCATTGCCGCAAAAACTTCATCTAGCACGCGATTAGCTTGGGCATCCGTCAGACAGGTTTCCAGGATGTAGGGGTCTGTCCTCTTCGGATCATCGCTCTGTGTCATCGCCAATGCCTCACAATGATCACCACAACCGCCCAAACTTACCTACCCTGTTCTCTACGTTGGGTCATTCAAGTCTATGCACTCCCTCTCCTACTGGCCACCACCGCCGCTGCACTCCGGTGTGATCCACACGGTCTTTACCGCCTATCTCCAACGCTGGGGGTGCTTCTACCCCTGGCAACCGCAAACTAGCCATATTTTCCATGGGGCAGCAGGCGTGCCCCTCTACGGCGAGGGGTATCGAGTTGCCCAAGCCCGCGGAACGGTCATTGCCACCTATGGAATTACCGGTGCTCTCCAGAATCAATGGTACCTGCATACCCTTGCCCATTGGGCGATCGCCCGCGGCTTTGAGGTGGTGCTCTTTGATTGGCGTGCCCATGGTCGCAGTGCTGAACTTTCTCCGGTCTTGACCAGTGATGGCCTTTACGAAGGACAAGACTTTGTGGCGATCGCGCAACAGTGTCAAGCCCTCGGCTATACTCCTCCCTATTGGTTGGTTGGCTATTCCTTGGGGGGGCAGTTAGCCCTTTGGGGGGCATGGTATGCCCAGCAGCAAGGGGCAAAAGCCATTGGGGGTGCGGCTGTGATTTGCCCTAACCTTGACTCTAACCGTTCCCTTGCCCATCTTAGCACCACCTTTTGGGGACGCCAATTTGAACGCGCCATCAGCCGTCAACTACAACACTTGGCTTGCCACCTTCATCGCCTTCATCCTCAAATGTTTGATCTCAAAACCATTGCCAAGATTGACACCATTGCAGGTTTTGATGCCGCCCTAGTCATTGAGCGGCTTGGTTTTGCCAGTGTGGCCGACTATTACGCTGCCAGTAGTCCTCTGCCACTGCTGCCGCAGCTGACCGTACCCCTGTGGATTCTCTATGCTGCGGATGATCCCCTCTTTGCTCCCAGCCTTGTGCCCGAACTGCTCACTATTGCCCAGAGCAACGCTAACCTCACCCTGCTGATGACCGAACAGGGGGGACATGTGGGCTTTACCAGCGATCGCCAGTGCCAACGCCTCTGGGGCGATCCTGACTACTGCTGGGGTATCCATCGGCTCTTGGATTGGCTAGAGCAGCAGACTGAAACCCTAGGGTCAATTTAACGAAGGCGGCACCCGGATTCGAACCGGGGGATAAAGGTTTTGCAGACCTCTGCCTTACCACTTGGCTATGCCGCCCCCTTTGCCAACTTCTCATTATAGCCGATAGGCAGCCTATCCTTGCTTGTTTTAGCGCGATTGCTCAAGGTAACGCTGAATGGCTTCACGGGTCAGCGCCGCCAGAGACATGCCCTTGGCTGCTGCCAATGCCTTGAGTTGTTGATATTGATCTGCCCGCACATCCACACGGTAGCGCTTTGTTGGGGCAGTGGGAACGTAATTTGCAGCAAACTCCCGCAGAGCCGCAAAGCCAACCCGATGACAAAAATCCCCAAAGGATTCGCCGCTCTGCCGCCGATTGCGATAAAAAACCAACAATGGCTCTAGGGCAGTTTCCAGTTCGGCAATGGGCAACCGCTCAATATAGACCTCCGCCAAGCGCGTTTGATCGGGACTCCCCCCCAGCCAAATCTGATAAGCGCCAGGGACAATGCCGACAAAGCCCAGCTCAGCTAAGTAGGGGCGAGCACAGCCATTAGGACACCCCGTCATTCGAATCACAAAATGCTCATTCTGCAGTCCCAGCCGATCCATCAGGCAACGGATCCGCTCCAGTACGCCCGGCATTGCCCGTTCCGACTCCGTAATCGCTAGGCCACAGGTAGGTAATGCTGGGCAGGCCATGCTGTAGCGTTCAAGGGGATCAATGGCACTGACATCACGAACCCCGTGCTGCGCAAGGATGTACTGGATTGCATCCTGTTGATCGACAGAGACATCGCACAGGAGCAGATTTTGGTGAGGAGTCACTCGCAGCGGGATGTTAAAGTCTGCAACAATTTTCCTGAGAGCGGACTTGAGCCTAAAATTTCCCTTGTCAAGGATGCGGCCATTGGCAATCGCAAGACCATAAAAGAATTTGCCATCCCCTTGGGGGTGCCAGCCCAAAAAGTCCTCATATCGCCACGGCGGCAGTGGACGAAAAGGTTGAAGGGGCTTGCCGAAGTATTCTTCCACCTTGGCTTTGAATTTTTCGACGCCCCAGTCGTGGATTAGGTATTTCAAACGGGCATGGCGCCGATTATAGCGATCGCCATAGTCTCGCTGGGTCGCAACAATTGCCTTCACCGCATCATAGACATCTACCGCTGCGACAAAGCCAATTTCATCCGCCATGCGGGCAAAGGTTTCTTCCTTATTGTGGGTACGCCCCAAGCCGCCGCCAGCATAGATATTAAAGCCCTCAAGATTCCCTTGCTCATCGGTGATCACCACCAGCGTCAAATCTTGGGAAAACAGATCGACAGAATTATCCCCCGGCACTGTGACACAGCACTTAAACTTGCGCGGCATATAGTGATCGCCGTAGATTGGCTCTTCGTTGTTGGCAAAAATCGTGCCATTGCCATTGCGCTGCCGTGCCGCCTTGACATCGGGGTGCTCTTCGGCAGAAATGACCTTTTCACCATCTAGCCAAATCTCGTAGTAGGCCCCGGTTTGGGGGGTCAGCAGATCGGCAATGCGGTGGGCATACTCATAGGCAAGGGTATATTCCGGGCGATCGCGAAAGGGGGCGGGTGGTGCCATAACATTGCGGTTCAAATCGCCGCAGGCACCTAATGTGGATCCCATGCTGCGGACAATGGCAGCAATGGCAGCCTTCAGGTTCTTCTTGAGAATGCCATGTAACTGAAATCCCTGCCGTGTTGTTGCCCGCAGTGTGTGGTTGCCGTACTCATCCGCCAAGCGATCCAACGTCAAATAGAGCTGCGGTGGAATATAACCAGCTGGACTGCGGGTACGCAGCATAAACTGGTAATCTTTTTCCTGTCCTTTGACGCGGTTATCGCGATTGTCCTGCTGATAGGAGCCGTGGAACTTGAGGATCTGCGCCCCCTCTTCGCTAAAACAGTTTGTGGGTTCTCGCAGCTCCGTGGCAATAGGTTCTCGTAGATGTTGGCTCCGTTCTTTGAGAGCTTCAATTTTTGAGCGTTTGAGTGCAGCATCAGCAGACGGGGGCGAAGCAACCATAGTGTTCTGTCTTCCAACAGGCGAGAGTAACCAAAATAACGACAGCCAAAAGTCCCTAATCTTGATCGGGAAAGTGAGCTATCTTATTTTAGCGAACCTGTGGAACGATTAACAGGAGGGTTCTTCCTTTGAGGCACAATCCTTCTGCCAGCAGCGCTCGAGATAGGCATTGTAGTATTGCCGCCAAAACCGTTTGGGATTGAGGGTAAAGCCCGGACTAAAGAGGTGTTGATTCAAATACTGCCAGAGAGGAAAGGGAAGGACACGACGCGTAGCCATAAGCACACCGTGAGCGTGAGCGATTCAACAACTTCAAGTTACTTTGATCATAGATGAGGGTTCTAGAGAGCAAGGGTCTCTGCCAAGTTTCTTAACGCGAGGGAGACCGTCCGCGGGGCAAAATAATGTTAAAATCTGTAAAGTTTTCTGGGATCACCGATGCGGGTTGTCATTGTTGGTGCAGGATTAGCCGGCTTAGCCGCCGCAGTGGATTTGGTGGATGCCGGTTACAACGTTGAAATCTATGAATCCCGTCCTTTTGTCGGAGGCAAAGTCAGCAGTTGGCAGGATGCCGACGGCAACCACATTGAGATGGGACTCCATGTTTTCTTCTGTAACTACACCAATCTCTTTGCACTGATGACAAAGGTGGGGGCGATCGCGAACCTGTTGCCCAAGGAACATACCCACACATTTATTAATCGCGGTGGCCAAGTGGGGGAATTGGACTTCCGCTTTCCCTTAGGTGCTCCCTTCAACGGTCTGAAGGCCTTCTTCACCACCAATCAACTCTCCGCTACTGATAAATTCTTCAATACCATTGCCCTTGGCACCAGTCCTGTGGTGCGCGGTCTTGTGGATTATGAGGGGGCAATGCGCCAAATTCGCGCTTTGGATCAGGTCAGCTTTGCCGAGTGGTTTCGCCGCCATGGGGGGTCAGAAAATAGCCTCAAGCGCCTCTGGAACCCTATCTCCTATGCCCTAGGCTTCATTGATACCGAGCATATGTCGGCGCGCTGTATGCTGACGATCTTTATGATGTTTGCCGCCAAAACCACCGCCTCCCGCTTGAATATGCTCAAGGGATCACCGGCGGAATATCTGCTGAAGCCCTTGGTGAACTATATTGAAGCGCGGGGAGCTAAGATTCATCTGCGGCGAAGGGTAAAGGAAATTCTCTTTCGCGGCGAGGATCCTAGAACTTGGCAGGTGGAAGGGTTGGTCATTCCCCTTGGCGAAGAACTAGAAACAGTAACGGCGGATGCCTATCTCTGTGCCTGTGATGTGCCGGGAATTCAACGCCTGATTCCCCCGGCATGGCGATCGCACCCCACCTTCGACAACATCTTTAAGCTTGAGGCAGTGCCTGTGGCCACGGTGCAACTGCGGTTTGATGGTTGGGTCACGGAACTGCAAGACCCCAGTAAACAAAAACAGGTGACAGCAACGGGCATTGATAACCTGCTTTATACCGCTGATGCCGATTTTTCCTGCTTTGCTGATTTGGCTCTCACTAGCCCAGCGGACTACTATCGCGAAGGTCAAGGCTCCCTACTGCAAGTGGTGCTCACCCCCGGCGATCCCTTCATCAAAGCCAGCAATGAAGAAATTGCCCAACACGTGCTGCGCCAAGTCCATGAACTCTTTCCTTCATCGCGCCATCTGAACATGACATGGTACAGTGTCGTCAAATTGGCGCAGTCCCTCTATCGCGAAGCCCCCGGCATGGATCCTTACCGTCCACCCCAAAAAACACCCGTTCCTAACTTTTACTTGGCAGGCAGCTATACGCAGCAGGACTACATTGACAGCATGGAGGGTGCCACGATGTCCGGACGACAAGCCGCCCAAGCGATTTTGGCAGGAGGTCACCCATGAGTTGGTTAGAGCATACAGTTCAGATTGAAGTGGCAGCGGATATTGATCACGTCTGGGCACTGTGGTCAGATTTGGAGAAAATGCCCCTGTGGATGAAGTGGATTGAATCTGTGGTCATCACTGAAGAAGACCCCACGCTATCACGCTGGACATTGGCCACGGGAAACTGGCACTTTAGCTGGCGATCGCGCATTTGCCGCCAAGTGAAGCACCAAATTATTCAGTGGGAAGCAGTGGATGGACTGCCGAATCGCGGTGCTATTCGCTTTTACGATCGCCACGGCAACACCATTGTCAAGCTCTCAGTTTCCTATGCCATTCCCGGAGTGCTGGGACAAATTATGGATCGTCTTTTCTTGGGTCGTGTGGTGGAAAGTACCTTGCAAGCGGATCTCGAGCGCTTTCGTGAGTATGCCCAAAAGATGCAGCCCACACAGATCTCTTAAAGTTGGGTGAGGCAAAAAGAGATAGCGATTGCCAGCAGGGTTGCTCCCGGAAATGTGAATATCCACGCCATGAAAATTTGTGCCCACACTTGCCAGTTCACTTTTCCTTGATGGCGATACCCCGCACCCGTAATCGCCCCCACTACCACCTGTGTGGTACTGACGGGAAACCCCACCAGACTGGCGGCACCGACTGTCAAAGCAGCACTGAGGTTGGCCAAGCAACCACTCACGGGATCTAAGGGCGAAATTTTCTCACCTGTGGTATGGATAATGCGCTCACCGCCGCCGTAGGTACCGATCGCGATTGCGAGGGCACAGGCAGCGATGACCCAGAAGGGCACATCCGCCTCTGGCGACAGTTGTCCCCAACTCACAAGGGCAAGGGTAATCACGCCCATGGTTTTCTGGGCATCATTGGCACCGTGGGCAACGGCCATCAGCGTTGCGGAAAGAATCTGCAGTCGTTGCCAACGTTCCGCAGGAATCTCCCCCTGCCATTGCAACCATTGCTCAACAAGAGCCATGAAGCCCAAACCAATGGCGATCGCCACCAAGGGGGACACTATCATGGGAATCAGGACTGACTGAGCAATCCCCTGCCAATCAATGATTTGCGGTGACGCTTGAAAGAGGGCGGCACCTACTAAGCCACCAATCAGGGCGTGGGAAGAACTACTGGGCAGCCCCCAATACCAAGTGAGCAAATTCCAGCCCATTGCACCAAGAAGTGCGGCACTAATTACGCTAAACCAATGTTCACCCAAGGCGCAACTGTCGAGA
>NZ_JARJMS020000038.1:0-13692 GCF_029335995.1 Thermosynechococcus sp. Uc | reverse complement strand
CGTATGGGCTGGAAATGTGTGGCTTGAAAAGATTGCTATAAACTGGGACACTGGGCTATTGCTAGAATATACCAATTCACAGATGCAACAGGCAACCTGAGCACGCTCAAAACAGCAACGCCCAATCCAGACCGCCCTTTATATCATCGTCAAGTGCTCTTGGAACTGGTCAAAGAAGGTGGCGGGGTGATGAGCAGCAATTTGGCCTACCGATGGTGGACAATCGCTTTCGAGACAGCAGGGGAATTGTAAGCTTTGTCCCTTGAGGCTGGCGGTTGTCGTGGTGCGGCAAGTTTGCGCTGTGGTTTGAAAAATCTGCCGGTCAAGCGCAAATTAAAGCGGTGATCACCACTCTCCAGCAGAAACAGACCTCTTCTAAAATGTGAGTACAACGTGAAGGCTCTGTGCCAAATTAAAGAAGTTGTTTTGCATTCCTAACGCTATGAGTGAACCGACGCCCAATGATTTGACTCCCCAATTCGGTTGGTCCCGCTATGCAGAGCTGATCAATGGCCGCTTTGCCATGATTGGTTTTGCTGCCCTGTTGCTGCTGGAGTGGGTCACTGGCCAAGACTTCTTTACGTGGGTGGGCTGGCGGTAGGTTATGACGGCAACCCTGCGCTTAGAGGGAGTCACGCGGCGATTTGCCCCAGGCGTGGAAATTGGTCCATTGTCCTTGACGGTGCCCGCAGGGGAGTTTTGGGTCATTGTCGGGCCTTCCGGTTGTGGTAAATCTACCCTATTGCGGCTCATTGCCGGTTTGGAGCAACCCACCAGTGGCAACATTTACATTGGGGAGACTTGTGTCAATGGCCTCAGTGGGCGCGATCGCGATGTAGCAATGGTTTTTCAAAACTATGCCCTCTACCCTCACATGACTGTGGCTGAAAACCTTAGCTTTGGCCTGAAAATGCGCGGTGTTGATTCGGCAACACGGCAACAACGGGTGCTCCAAGTGGCAAAGCTACTGGGGATTGAGTCCCTGCTTCAGCGCAAGCCGCGACAACTCTCTGGCGGTCAGCAGCAGCGGGTAGCCCTCGGAAGAGCTTTAGCGCGATCGCCCCAAGTGTTTTTGCTTGATGAACCTCTCTCCAACCTCGATGCCCAATTGCGGGAGCAAACTCGTGCCGAATTGAAACAATTACATCAACAACTGGGGATTACTACCCTCTACGTCACCCACGATCAAGTGGAGGCCATGACCCTTGGCGATCGCATTGTGGTGCTAGATCGCGGTCAAATCCAGCAGATTGGCACCCCTGCCGACCTCTACGAAAGACCCGCAAATACCATGGTGGCGCGCTTTTTGGGTACCCCGCCAATGAACTTACTGGCTGCTCACTGGCATGACAGCCGCCTTTGGATAGCGCAGCAGCCCCTGAGTTGCCCCGATAACCTACATTGGTCACTGAAAACCGAACAGTCGCTGATGGTGGGAATTCGGCCAGAGCACTTGCAAATTGGCGAGACCGGTTTAAGAGCGATCGCCACCCTCGTTGAACCCCTTGGTCGCGAAGCCATTGTCCGCTGTCGCCTGATGAATAGTTCCCAAGAACTACTGTGGCTAACTCCGAGTCAGCACATCCCTCAGATCGGCGACTCCCTCCACTTGCAGGTCAGCCATCTCTATCTTTTTGAGCCCACGACCGGGGCGGCTCTCAATTGTGAGCCCTGCTGAAAATTCAGCGGAACCCTTACCCAAGATTGGAGGGTTCGCTTAGAATACAACTAGGATTCTGTAAAATTTCGTAACTTATGCGGCCAGCCCGTCCATGACTTCGGTAACTTCTCTTTTCTCACCTGTCGAAGCCGATCTCTGTGTCCTGACGGAGAATCTGAAGGCACTGATTGGAGCACAACACGCCGTACTCTCTGCTGCCGCCGAACATCTCTTTACCGCCAGTGGCAAGCGTATTCGACCCGCCATTGTCTTTTTGGTTTCACGAGCCACGCTTCCCGATCAAGGGATTACCCCTCGACACTGCCGCTTGGCAGAAATTACGGAAATGATTCACACCGCTAGTCTCTTTCATGATGATGTCGTTGATCAGGCTCAACTGCGGCGCGGTGTTCCTACAGTCAACAGTGTCTTTGGCAATCGGGTGGCCATTCAAGCTGGCGATTTTCTTTTTGCCCAGGCCTCTTGGTACTTAGCGGATCTAGATAATCTCCAAGTGGTGAAGCTGCTCTCTCAAGTGATCAAAGACTTTGCTGAAGGGGAAATTCGCCAAGGTTTTAACCGCTTTGACACCAGCATTACCCTAGATGACTATTTATTAAAAACCTACTACAAGACAGCCTCCCTGATTGCCAATAGTGCCAAAGCGGCAGCGGTTCTCAGTGAAGCCCCGCCAGAGACCATTGAGGCCATGTACACCTATGGCAAAAATCTTGGCTTGGCTTTTCAAATCGTAGATGACATCCTCGACTTTACCCGTTCAACCGCAGAATTAGGCAAACCCGCCGGTTCAGACCTGCGGGATGGCAACTTAACAGCACCCGTTCTCTTTGCCCTACCTAAAGCTCCCTACCTACACACCCTCATCGAGCGCGAGTTTAGCGAAGAGGGAGATTTAGAAACCGCCCTCAACCTTGTGCGCCAAAGCGGGGCAATTGAAGAGGCGCGTAACTTAGCCAAGGAATATGCCCAGGCGGCTCTACCTGCCCTTGAGGTACTCCCCCCTTCAGAACCGCGTCAAGCCCTCAGCCAGTTGACAGATTATGTCCTTGAGCGACTGTATTGAGCGGCAAGGCAAAGAAATTCCGATGCACAGCGCATAAATCTGCGGCAGTAAACGAAAACCAAAACACAGAAACAGCCCTGAGATGCAGATCAATAGGTACAGGTGCGGGAGGAGGAGAGAATCCCCTACACTAAACACAGGGGAATATCCACCCGGCGAGCCCATGACTTGTTTTTGGTGGGGGAGTGAATTGTGGCACGAGGCGTTAACCAGCGTAAACCAGTGAGTTCTACTGTGGGTCGTCGGAGCAATCCAAAACTAACGCCCAAAAGGACTATCCAGCGATCGCGCCCTTCGCCTTGGCGTACCCTTGGTTGGATTGCCGCCTTTGGCACTGTGTCCTTGGTCTCGGCCTTTGCGGGCATGACCTTTGTTTTGGTATCACCATTTCAGGGAATAAGTCAGCGGGGACAAGGGAATCCCTCTTGGCTGGAAATGATAACGCGGGGGTTGCAGTATGGCATGGGTCGGCCAGTGAACCTCCTAGTGCTGGGGGTAGATAAGGTCTTGGATGCACCCGCAGGATCTCCTAAACGCTTTCGTGGTCGCACCGACACCCTCCTACTGGCGCGGTTTAACCCTGAAAATGGCACGATAACCGTTCTAAGTATTCCCCGTGACACCCGCGTTGAGATTCCCGGCTATGGCATCAACAAAATTAATGCCGCCAACGTTTATGGGGATGTGGATTTAACGGTGCGGGTGGTTAGTAAAACTTTGAATTACACCCCCGTGGATCGCTACATCCGCATTGATACGGCAGCCTTTCGGGAATTAGTAGATCTAGTGGGGGGGGTCGAAGTCAATGTTCCCAAGCGCATGGTTTATACCGATCACACTCAAAAACTCTACATTGATCTTCAACCGGGGCTGCAAACTCTGAATGGAGAACAAGCGGAGGGGTTTGTTCGCTTTCGTTACGATGAATTGGGGGATATTGGCCGCGCCCAACGGCAGCAGATGTTGATCAAGGCTTTGCAAAGGAAACTGGCCAACCCCGTCATGCTGACCCAGTTGCCGAAAATCTACAGCGCCCTGCAAAAATATGTGGATACAGATTTAACTTTTGCCGAATTAATGGCGATCGCTCAATTTAGTCTGCGCATTGAACCAGACAACCTACGTTTGATCTTGCTCCCTGGCCGTTTTAGTGGCGATGGCTATGAAGTGAGCTACTGGCTGCCTGACTATGAACGGATTGATCGGGTGGTGGCAGAACATTTTAGTGATCGCCCCTCGAAACTGGTCAACTCCACTTGGAGCGGAAGCGGCACGTTACGTATTGCCCTACAAAATGCTTCCGGTAGCAGCGACGCTGCCCAAGATATGGCTGACTTTCTCGCCCACCACGGCTACACAAATGTGATTATCAGTAACGAGTGGTATCAGCAAACCCCTGAAACAGAAATCGTTGCCCAGCAAGGGGATGTAGGAGCTGCCCAAACAATCCGCTCCGTTCTGGGCATAGGGCGAGTGTCAGCCAACTCGACGGGCGTCCTGTCTTCAGATATTACGATTCGGATTGGTCGCGACTGGGCAGCCGTCCTGCATTAGGTCAAGGTTGCGGGCAGTTTCTTCTTCACAGCCTCGGGTTCAAGAATGCGGTCAATAATGCCGTATTCCTTGGCCATTTGTGGCGTCATGTAGAGCAATCGATCCATATCACGGGTGATGCGCTCAGGGGATTGACCCGTGTTTTGCGCCAAAATCTCCACCATCATAGCTTTATTTGCTAGGACTTCGCGGGCACGAATTTGAATATCGGTGGCCTGCCCTTGGGCATAGCTTTTGGTTTGGTGCAAGACAATTGTGGCGTGGGGTAAACTGGCGCGGCACCCTTTGGTACCAGCCGAGAGCAACATAGCTGCCATGCCCATGGCTTGACCAATGCAGATCGTATGTACGGGGGGCTTAATGTAGCGCATGGTGTCGCAGATAGCAAAGGCTTCGGTTTCAAAGCCAATGGGTTCGCCATCGTAGCGGGAAGTACCCGTTGAGTTGATGTAAATGCGGATGGGTTTTTCAGGGTCGTCGTATTGCAAATAGAGCAGTTCGGCAATGATCAGCTCGGTGACTGCTGGCACCAAAGGCATACCTAAATAGACAATCCGCTCCTTTAATAGGAGTGAAGGGAGGTCTGGAGGTGGGGTGCGATAGTAGGCATCACCATAGTAGGCCGCTTGGGCAGCAGTAATGGGCAACCGCATAGGACGCTCAGCAAATGACAGTCTATCTGTACTCTAGCAAGGAATTGCCTTCAGGATCGGTGGAAAGCACCCCCTA
The DNA here is from genome assembly GCF_029335995.1 of Thermosynechococcus sp. Uc. Lineage (NCBI taxonomy): Bacteria > Bacillati > Cyanobacteriota > Cyanophyceae > Acaryochloridales > Thermosynechococcaceae > Thermosynechococcus > Thermosynechococcus sp. Uc. The sequence goes on along the minus strand of NZ_JARJMS020000038.1, from coordinate 8,665 downwards.
TAATCAAAGCAGCAATTAACTTCTTTGTCCATGAATTCTCTGCTCAGTTCACGGCTTACCTCCTCAATAGTGGCAGTTGCCATCCTCTTACTGGTACTTTTTTTGAATGCGGTGGTGATTATTAATCCCGGCCAAGCAGGGGTATTGAGTATTTTGGGCAAGGCTCAGGATACCCCCCTCCTCGAAGGCATTCACTGGAAACCCCCGTTTATTGCCAATGTGGATGTCTATGACGTAACCGTACAGAAGTTTGAAGTGCCAGCGGAAAGTGCCACCAAAGATTTGCAGGACATTACCGCCAGTTTTGCCATTAACTTTCGCCTAGACCCCATGGCCATTGTGGATGTGCGCCGCACCCAAGGGACGCTGGAAAATATTGTGGCCAAAATCATTGCCCCCCAAACCCAAGAGGCCTTCAAAATTGCCGCTGCCCGTCGCACAGCGGAGGAGGCAATTACCAAACGGGATGAATTGAAGGAAGATTTTGATCACGCCCTTGGCGATCGTCTAGCCAAGTATCACATTCTCGTCCTGGATACCAGTGTTGTTAACCTTGACTTTTCGGAAGAATTCTCCAAAGCTGTTGAGGATAAACAAATTGCTGAGCAGCGGGCACAGCGAGCTGTGTATATTGCCCAAGAAGCAGCTCAACAAGCCCAAGCAGAAATTAATCGTGCCCAAGGGAAAGCGGAAGCCCAGCGCCTGCTGGCTGAAACCCTCAACGTACCGGGGGGAGAGTTAGTCCTCCAAAAGGAAGCGATCGCAGCCTGGCGGGAAGGGGGTGCCCAAGTTCCGCAAGTGATTATACTCAACGGCAAAGAAGGGCTACCCCCTTTTTTGCTGAACTGGCGCACTGAAAAATAGGCAAGGGCGTCTTCGATCCACTGATCCACAGGAGCGATCGCCCAAATCCCCCTTAGAATTGAAAATAGTAATTTGTCCTTTTATTCTTTAGATTTCTCTTGATATTGATCCATGATCTCCACCCCTGTCACCCTTGCTGCCAATCAGCAAATTTTACCCTTGACCGCTGAGACCAATGCTCGTGGCCATCTCACCATTGGCGGGTGTGATGTGGTGGAGTTAGTGGCACAGTTTGGCTCTCCCCTTTACATTCTTGATGAATTTACCTTTCGCGCCGCTTGCCGTCAATACCAAAACACCCTTCAGCAGAGCTATGGCGGTGATTTCTTAGTGCTCTACGCCTCCAAAGCCTGGAACTGCTTGGCCACCTGTGCCCTTGCCCACAGTGAAGGCTTAGGGATTGATGTGGCGTCGGGGGGAGAACTCTACACTGCCTTGAGTGCCGGTGTCCCTGCTAGCCACATTTACTTCCACGGCAATAACAAATCTCCCCAAGAACTCCTCTATGCCCTTGAGGTCAATTGCACAATTGTTGCCGACAACTGGCTGGAGCTGGAACGTCTGGCTGCCTACACTGAGGAGCATGAGCGTTCGACGCCCCCGCGTGTGATGTTGCGGCTGACACCGGGGATTGAATGCCACACCCACGAATATATCCGAACAGGACATTTAGACAGTAAATTTGGCTTTGACCCGCAACAGTTCCCGGAGTTGCTTCAGTTTGCTAAAGCACATCCAGAACTGGACTGGGTGGGACTACACGCCCACATTGGCTCACAAATTTTTGAGGAGCAGCCCCATCTGGATTTATGTGATGTACTTGTGGACTGGCTGGCCCAGGCCCGTGAAGCAATGCTACCGATGCGAGAATTGAACGTGGGGGGCGGACTTGGCATTCGTTACGTAGAATCAGATAATCCGCCGGCGATCGCCCACTGGGCAAAGGCCATTAGTCAGCAACTGAGCCAAGCCTGTCAGCAACGCCATCTTCCCTTGCCTAAACTCCTCTGTGAGCCGGGGCGCTCCATCGTTGGGCCTGCGGCAGTTACCGCCTACACTGTGGGTAGCCGTAAGGTGATTCCTGAACTGCGCACCTATATTGCGGTGGATGGGGGAATGTCCGATAACCCGCGACCCATTACCTATCAAGCGCAGTACACCGCCCTGTGTGCCAATCGCATGACCACTGCGGCCACAGAAACCGTGCGAGTTGCCGGTAAGCACTGTGAATCGGGGGATATTCTGCTTCCCGAAGTCACTTTGCCGCCGCTACAAGCCAACGATATTCTGGTCGTTGCCAGTACGGGTGCCTACAATTACAGCATGGCCTCCAATTACAATCGGGTTCCCCGGCCAGCAGCGGTGGTTGTTTGTGAGGGTGAAGCCAACTTGATACTGCAACGGGAAACCTACGCTGATTTGGTGGCTCATGATGTCCTGCCCCTGCGATTGAGCACTCCTGCCCCCTAAGAGGTGACGAGAAAGATGGGATGATCGGCCTCCTAGGTAACTTATCGTGGCTGCTGCTGTCTGCGGAGACACTAACAAAAGTGCGAACCGTCGTGGATGTGGTTTTGGTCTTGGCTTTAACCTACGCTATTTTGCGGGTTGTGGCTGAGCGGCGAACCCTGTGGATGATACGGGGCTTTATCTTCCTCCTTTTGGCAACCTCCCTAAGCCGTGCCGTTGAACTGCAGTTTTTGAGTTTTGTTTTGCACAACTTAGTCATTGGTTCGGCAGTGGCCTTGGCAGTCATCCTGCAATCGGAAGTTCGCATTTTTCTGGAGCACTTGGGTCGGGGGCAGTTCTTGGGCTTGATGCAACCTGTGGCTGAGTCGAGTCTGACCAATGATGCTGTTGATCTGATTGTGACGGCAGTAAAAGGGCTATCTCAAGATCGCACAGGGGCACTCATTTTACTGGAGACCCATACAAAGCTCAGCCCCCAGGATTTTACCCATGCGGGAATCGCGCTCAATGCCCGTTTGTCACCAGAACTGATTACCTCAATTTTTCAGGTGACTTCACCCCTGCATGATGGGGCAATTTGGGTACGGGGGAGTGAAGTAATTGCAGCAAAGTTGATCTTGCCTCTTTCGGATCGCACAGGACCTTGGCAGTTGGGCACCCGTCATCGCGCTGCTTTGGGGATTACTGAGCGCATTGGCCACTGTGTCTGTGTGGTGGTTTCTGAGGAAACGGGGTCAATTTCTCTTGCCTTTAAGGGGGAGCTTCAACGTCCCCTCACAAGCAGTAAACTAGGGGAATTGTTACGACAGTATGTGCAGGATCAAGGGACGGGAACTTCACAACCCCGTCCACGTCAGCACAGCTCAAAATTCTGGAAAATAATATGGCCATTGCGTTAATTTTCTGTAAATGGATGTCTCCATGACCCTACAGCCCCATTCCTTGATTGAGTTACCTGCTGATTTGGATCGCGATCGCTTACCTCGCCATGTGGCGGTGATTATGGATGGCAATGGCCGCTGGGCGAAGCAACGCAATTTGCCGCGCGTTATGGGGCATCAACGGGGGGTGGACACCCTCAAGAATTTGCTGCGTTGTTGCAAAGATTGGGGCATTGAAGCACTGACCGCCTATGCCTTCTCTACGGAAAATTGGGGGCGCCCCCTGCCCGAAGTGGATTTTCTCATGACCCTCTTTGAGCGAGTCTTGCGGCGGGAGCTACCAGAAATGGTTGCCGAGGGCGTACAAATTCACTTTGTCGGCGACTTAGCGTGTTTGCCGAAATCCCTGCAAGCAGAAATTAAGCACGCCATGGCCGCCACAGCCAATAACCAAAAAATTAAATTTGTGGTGGCAACAAACTATGGTGGGCGACGGGAAATTATCCACGCTTGCCGTTCACTGGCAGCTCAGGTGAAAGCGGGACTCCTTGACCCTGCTGATATTGATGAAGTGCTCTTTGAGCAACATTTGTACACCGGCGGCCTACCGGATCCTGATTTGTTGATTCGTACCAGTGGTGAGATGCGCGTTAGTAACTTTTTGCTGTGGCAGGTGGCCTATTCAGAAATCTATGTCACCAAAACCCTCTGGCCAGATTTTGACCGAGCTGCTTTCCATGAGGCGCTACGGGATTACCAACAGCGGCAACGGCGCTTTGGCCGTGTCTAAAGGGAGCGGTTTCGGTGGACAATAGGAAAGCCTGCCGGGTACGTATTGGAGCGATACTGTGACCCCCCAATTGCGCATTTATGTCCCTCCCCATCCCCTGATTCAGCATTGGCTGACGGTGGCTCGCGATCGCACCACACCCACCCCTTTATTTCGGGTGGCAATGACGGAGTTGGGGCGGTGGTTGGCCTATGAAGCGGCACGGGAATGGCTGCCAACGGTGGAAACAGTGGTGGAAACTCCCCTTGCTCCCTGTGCAGCAATGGTGGTGAATCCCCAGGTGCCCATTGTGGTCATACCGATTCTGCGGGCAGGTTTGGCCTTGCTCGACGGTGCCCAAGGGGTCTTACCAACGGCAAAAACGTACCACCTAGGAATTGTGCGGGATGAGGTTACCCTTGAACCCAGTTGCTATCTCAATAAGCTGCCCCCTCAGTTTGACCCGCAAACCCGTGTCCTCATTAGTGAGCCGATGCTGGCGACGGGAGGTTCAATCATGACAGCAATGCAAGAATTGGTACAGCGGGGGGTTGACCCGGCCTTGGTGCGAATTATTTCCGTGGTCACTGCCCCCCCAGCGTTGCAGAAACTGGGTGCCCATTTCCCGGCAGTGCAAGTCTATGCGGCCACAATTGATGAGAGCTTGAATGAGCAGGGGTTTATTGTGCCTGGCTTAGGGGATGCGGGCGATCGCGCCTTTGGCACTGGGGAGGAAGCGTAGCCCATGATAACAGTGGTGACTGTACCGGCAACAACGGCCAATTTAGGACCTGGGTTTGATTGCCTTGGAGCGGCGCTGACCCTCACCAATACGTTTACATTTTCGTTGAGCGATCGCCCTCATGTGAAGGTGCGGGGCACCGAAGCAGCAGGTGTTAGCAATAGCTCCGATAATTTGGCCTATCGTGCCTACAATCGTCTCTATGAATATCTCGGACGGGAAGCCCCACCCGTGTATCTGGAAATTGATTTGGGGGTTCCCCTCGCGCGGGGTTTAGGCAGTTCAGCAACAGCAATCATTGGTGGATTGGTGGGAGCCAATCGGCTGGCGGGCTTTCCCCTCAGTCCTAGTGAGGTTCTGGAATTGGCCATTGAAATGGAAGGTCACCCCGATAATGTTGTGCCTGCCTTGCTGGGGGGCTGTCGTCTTGCCGTCCAAGAGGGGGCAGGGGGATGGCATTGGCTAGAGATTCCTTGGAATCAGGATGTGGTACCTATTGTGGCGATTCCGGACTTTGAGCTGGCCACGGAAACAGCGCGTCAAGTGCTGCCCACCCACTGCACCTACGGTGATGCGGTTTTTAATATCAGTCACCTTGGTGTTTTGCTGCGGGGTCTGGAAACGGGTCAACGGGAGTGGCTGCAACTGGCTTTGGGCGATCGCTTGCATCAACCCTACCGCCAAAGTTTGATCAAAGGCTACGGCGATCTCCACAGGGCAGCTCTTGGGGCGGGTGCCCATGGTTTGGTGATTAGTGGGGCAGGGCCAACCCTCCTAGCCCTTGGGGATCCCGTTACTGCTCCAGCCATTGCCGCAGCGCTGAGGGAGACTTGGGCAAGGTTTGACGTACAGGCACGGGTCGAGGTACTAGGGATTCAACGCCAAGGAACAACAGTGCGCGATCGCTAGGTCATCCATTAAATACTTCCCTGCTCCTAGGAGGTGATCTAATGAGTCAAGAACAGGATGCCCTGACAACGGAAGTGCTGCAACGTCTGCGCCACAGGGAGGGAACTTGGCAAGATTGGGGTGCAGGATGCCAGCAACTGCAAAAACAAGGACTATCCCCCCAAGCCATTTTTGAGGCTACGGGCATTGAACCGATTCACCAAAATCAATTGATCATTGCCTTGCAAGTGAGCCAGAGTTTGCGGGACGCTCCTGAATCTGTGCATGCCTATTTTCAAACGCGGGGCAGTGATCTGCTCTATGAGCTGCGAGTGTTGTCCGTGAGCGATCGCCTTGCAGTAGCGACGCTCATTGTTGAGAAACAATTGGATCTTAGTGCGGTTCATGAAGTGTGCCGTGCCCTTAAGGCGGTGAGCTATCAAAAAGATGACAGTGAAGGCTTTGGTGAGAGCGTAGGCGATCGCATTGGTCGCTACTACTGGCAACTGGCACGGCAGCAACGCGATTTGGCCCAGCGATCGCGCCTCATTGCCCAAGGCTTTCGCTTTGTCGAATCCGCCAGCGGTCGCCAAGCCCTCGAAAAACTGCTGACGGACTTTACTGTTGTCCCTGCGGCAAGCCAACCGCGCCTGCCCCTTTACCGCTTAGATTCCGCCGAAGACCTCTCCTCCTTTGTTCCTGTAGCAGGAACAGCCCCCCTTGCTGCCGAAGCGTTCAATCAAGTTCCCCAGTTAACCTCCACAGGCGCTTTTCAATTAGTTTCTGTTCCCCAACCCATGACCCTCGTTGCTCTCCCCAGTTGGCCAGTTCTCTTGAATGCCGTTGATCCTATCGCTGTGCTTTGGCCTGTGGCAGAGTTACCCACAGAATTACCCTCAACTCCTGAGGGATTGCCCATTGAACAGGTGCTCTTAATTGTTGATCGCGGTCTTCAAGCATGGGATCGCGATCGCTACCTGCTGATTGCTCCTGCCGCCAGCAATGCTGTCCAATTGGCTTGGTTTCCTGAAGCGCCTACAGTTCCGATTCTTGGCCAACTCCTGCTTGTTCTACGCCCCCCCCACGTCTTGGATGAGAGCATTAATAGGGAACTCTGGTTTTTTGAGGAATAATTCAATAGGCGAGATTGACCACAAGGCCTAAAGCGCCCACACTTCCCACCAAACTATAATCTCCTAAGGCTAGGCGCACAGGCTGCTGGGGTGCCTTTAGATTTACCACCACAAGGGTCTGATCCACGACTCTCGACCAAAGTTTAGCATCGGCAAAATTTGCCAAGGGCGGTGTATCCACAATTACTAGATCAAAGTAGTTTTTGAGGTGAGCCATGAATTGCTTGAGCGTATCTTGACTGAGGAGCCGCATGGGCTGATGCCGCAACTCCCCAGCGGTTAAAATGGTCAGACCTTGTCTGACCTGAGTCAGGCGATCCCAGTGGTGCTGGCAAATCAACCAATCGGCTAAACCCTGTTCGTTCGCCAGTCCCAAATAGCGGTGAAGCTGTGGTCGCCGCAAATCCCCATCAATGAGGAGAACCCGTTGATCCACACCTGCGGCAGCAAGGGCAAGATGGAGGGCAACGGTAGTGCGTCCATCAGCGGGTAGAGCTGAAATCACGGCTAACGAATGCTCCAAACCCACGGCCTGGAGGTTCGCAAACACATGGTGAAACGCCTCCTGAAATTTCACCGATTCCCCCACGGCGGGTAGGACTTGGGTCACCCACCACAGCCCTGAATTGCCCTTGACCACGCGCTCTAAGCGCAGATTGATTGGGGGGGGTGCCTTGGGAATTTTGCCAAGCAGCGGTAAGCCTAAAGCCTCTTCCACTTGGGCGGCACTGACAAACGTATTGGCGGCAACATCCGCAATATAAATGGCCAGAACACCCAAGACTAAGCTGGCGATCGCCCCTAGGATCAGCAGTTGCAGTCGCGGTACTGTGGGCTGTACAACTGGGTTCTCTAAATCCGTGAGCACTTGCCACGCAAAGTTATTTTGCGCCAGTTGCAGTTGCACCGCTTGTCGGGCTTGATTGAGCATCTCTAGGGAGAGATTCGCCGTCCGAATTCGATTCTCAAGGCGATCAATAGCGGGCAGGTTGCTACTCAGTTTCTGTAATTGTTGGGCAACTGCCGCTTGAGAAGCAGCCAGCTCGGCATCATAGCGCCGCTGATTTTCGTACTCAATCCACGCCGTAATGTAGTTAGTAATCAGCGTTTGTGAGACTGTTCCCTGAAAGCCTAGGGCAGTGGGATTGTCCACTGGATATCGCTCACCAATTACTTGGCGAGCGATCGCCTGCAATTGTTCCACTAAAACTCGCCGCTGTTCCTCTAGGGCTTGGATCACGGGTGTCCCTTCACGGAAAATAGCCAGATTCTTGGCAATTTCTTGATCCAGTTCTTGAATGCGTGCCAGTTGTTGTTGATAGGCGGGGGAGGCACTTAAATTCGCTGCCGCTAGAGCTTCGGCGGGTGTCATCTTCAGCTGTTCTTGGAACCCTTGAAAGCGACCGTAGGCCTCTACAGCCTTCAAGCGAGCAGCTTGGCGCAGGCTATGGATTTGGCGGTACTGTTCTGTCAAAAAACGCAGTTGTTCTGAGGGTTGCAGGCTTGCACCTTGCGGTTGACCGGCTTGGAGTTGCTGCTGTCGTTGGTTTTGTAGTTGGTCTAATTCGGTGAGGTGCTGCTTGATGTCTTTATCCAGTTGTTCTAGGGTGCGATTGAGCTGTTCTTGGCGATCCCGTTGACTGTAGTCAACAAATGCCTCTGCCACTGCTTTTAAGACGGCGGTTACAATTTGCGGCTGGCGATCGCGATAGGCTACTTCTATGACTTTTGTGGGTGCCGCCAGTTGCTCTGTGATTGAACTAACGACAGGTCGAATTTCTAGATGCTCCACCAATACCCGCGTGGTCAAATGGGGGTACTGCTGTTGTAGTTTCTGGGCAATGGGTGCCAGTACTTTATCACTTTCTAGAACTAAAATCTGTGATCCCAAATCCACTTGAGGGGGTGGAGGTAAGGC
>NZ_JARJMS020000011.1:0-28927 GCF_029335995.1 Thermosynechococcus sp. Uc | reverse complement strand
TTTTGGTGCAGGCGATCGCCGCCCCCATAGCTCCTTGCTGTATGCAGAATCACATTATGGCAAATCAGCCTGCCCTCTGAATAAAAGAACCGTTGTAATTTCAAGGGTGTCGAAGCATAAGCTCGCACTGGAATTGTGTATCCCTGCCGCCAAGCAGAGGCCAACTCCAATTCGCTTAACCAAATGCCCTCCTAGCCCCCCACTGCCATTAGAGACTGGCGTTGCTGTTGGACTTGGAGATAGACCAAAAGGGCATTGATATCCGCTGGATTCACTCCACCAATACGGCTTGCTTGACCAATAGTGAGGGGGCGGATAGCACTGAGTTTTTCCCGTGCCTCCATCGAAAGGGTGGGGATGGCAAAGTAATCTAAATCCGCAGGGAGCGGACGCTGTTCTTGGCGGGCAATCTGCTCAATTTCCCGTTGCTGCCGCTCAATGTAGCCGGCGTACTTAATGGCAATTTCAACGGCTTCCTTTTCTTGGGGCGTCAAGTTTGGATTCCCAAGGCCATGGCGATCCAGCAAGTCGTAGTGTACCCCTGAGCGCCGCAGTAACTCATCAAGGGCAATGGCACTCTTAATTGCTTGACCCGTCGCAGCCACAATTGCTTCGCCCACTGGTTCATGAGCTTTAATGCGGGTTGTCTGAAGGCGTTGGGTCTCAGCCGCTAGGCGCTGTTGCTTTGCTTGAAACACCTGCCACTGCGCTTCACTCACCAAGCCAATCGCATACCCTAGGGGGGTGAGCCGCTGGTCAGCATTATCGGATCGCAAGACTAGGCGATATTCCGAGCGGCTAGTGAGCATGCGATAGGGTTCCCGCAGTTCTTTAGTACACAGATCGTCAATCAGGGTACCGATGTAGCTCTCTTGGCGTGGGAATGTGATCATCGGTTTTCCCTGCACAAAGCGAGCCGCATTAATCCCGGCCACAATCCCTTGGGCGGCTGCTTCTTCATAACCGGTGGTGCCGTTGATTTGCCCGGCGCAGAATAGTCCCTGAACTTTCTTGGTCATCAGCGTGGGAAAGCACTGAGTTGCTGGCAAGTAGTCGTATTCCACCGCATAGGCCGGACGCAACATGATACAGTTTTCCAGCCCCGGCAGTGTGCGCAACAATTGCAGTTGCAGGGGTTCTGGTAGCCCTGTGGAAAATCCTTGAATGTAGAGTTCTGGCGTACTGCGGCCTTCAGGTTCAATGAAAATTTGATGGCTCTCTTTATCGGCAAAACGAACAATTTTATCCTCAATGCTGGGGCAGTAGCGGGGGCCTTTGGCATCTACCCAACCACCATAGACCGGAGTGAGGTGCAGATTCTCACGAATCAATTGGTGGGTGGCAGGGGTGGTGCGCGTCAAGTAGCAGTTCATTTGTGGCCTTTCCACCCATGCTGTGGGGTCAAAGCTAAACCAGCGCACCTGCTCATCCGGGGGTTGCGGTTCCAGCTTACTGTAGTCCACCGATCGCCGATCCACCCGTGCGGGCGTTCCTGTTTTCAGGCGATCCACCTCAAAGCCGAGACGGGCTAAGGTCTGTGAGAGTCCCTCTGCGGCAAATTCGCCAGCGCGACCCGCGGACATGGATTTATTTCCCACCCAAATACGGCCACCAAGGAAGGTTCCCGTGGTCAGAATTACCGCTTGACAGCGAAAGGCTACACCAAAGTAGGTTTCAACCCCAATCACCGTTTCATTGGCATCGAGGACTAAATCCGTGACCATGCCTTCGCGCACCAGCAAGTTGGGTTGATTTTCCACCACTTGCTTCATGACGGCGCTGTATTCGCGCTTATCTGTTTGCGCCCGCAATGCCCAGACCGCTGGCCCCCGTGAGGCGTTCAATAATCGCTTTTGCAGATAGGTGCGATCGGTCACACGGCCAATTTCGCCCCCTAGGGCATCCACTTCATGCACCAGTTGCGATTTTGCGGGGCCACCCACCGCAGGATTACAGGGCTGCCAAGCAATTTTATCGAGGTTGAGGGTCAGCAAAAGGGTACGACAGCCCAACCGCGCCGCTGCTAAGGCCGCTTCACAGCCAGCATGACCGGCACCGACAACAATGACATCAAATTCATCCTGAAACGGACGCAGTGTTGACATGGCAATTGCACCCTAATGAGCTAGAAACGGTTTAGAAGAGCGTGGCACTACTAGAAAAGCCTGATAAGAGTTGGACAATGAATTGCAAGAGAAAGAAGGCAATCATTGGCGAAAAGTCCAGACCACCGATGGGGGGAATCAGACCACGAAAGATATTCAGATAGGGGTCTGTTAACTGACTGATAATTGAAAAGGGTGGATTGTACCAGTTGATATTGGGAAACCACGACAGCAGAACCCGAATCAGCAGAATGATCAAGTAAATTTGTAAAAAGTTCGCGATTCCCATCAACAAAATGGGCAGTACGGGTGCCTCAGTCATTGGTGTTCCCCTTGCAAATTCAAGTTCACCCCTTATTGTACCAATGCGGGCAAAAACCTCAGCCTCTACCGCCGGCGGTCAACCTTCCTCGCTAGACTAGAAAGTAGAAGTTTGCAAACTCATTCTCAAAAATTGTCGGTTGGCTTCTGCATAGGGGAGCGATCGCCAAAGGATGGCGTATTCCCTCCTTGGGGAAAGGGCTGTATTCTGGATTGCGGCGTTTTCATTGACATTCAACTGAAGTTCAGGGGTTCAATATGTTACAGATGTCGGCCACGGGTCATACAATAGTGAGCACCTATGCCCTGATTGGATTTACCATCTCCAGCCTATCGTTTTTGCGGACTTGGGTACAGCGGCAGTACAAAGGTCCTGTCCAACGTTTGAAGCAAGAGTGCGATCGCCTGCACAAAATCGTCAGCGAGCAAGCCCAGCGGATTGAAGGGCTAAAGGAACTGGTTACCCGTAGCGAACAGGAGCGCGATCGCCAGCGCCAAGAAATCGAGCAATTGCGCTCCGAGGTGGAGCGGCTGCAAAACCGCTGTCAAGAGCTAGAAGATCAGCAACAGCAACTGCAAACTCAAATGAGTGACTATTGCCAGCAGATGGCGGAATTGACGAATGCCCTCAACAATAGCCAAGCAGAAAATGAGGCTTTACGGGAAAATTGCGATCGCTATCGCCAGGAGTTAGAAACTGTCTATAGCAGCCTTGAAGAAAAATATGCCAGTCAAACGGCAACACTGACCGCTTCTTTAACCACGATGGAGGCCACCTGTCGGGAAAAAGAGGCAGAGCTAGCGGCCTGCCATGCCACGGTGAGCGATCGCGAACGTGAAATTGAAGGACTACACCATGAGATTGCAGATCTTAACCAAGAAGTGGAGCAGCTTCAGCAAACCGTTGAACACCTGCAAACCCAAAAACAAGGGGTCAATATTTACGCCCAATGGCTGACATGGCTCAGCAGCACCGTGGCGATCGCGGCTCTGGTACTCAACCTTGGACCTTGGAGTCCCCTCTGGATGGCCATTTATCCTCACTTACCCATGTTTTCCTAGAAATTAAAATCGTTGACCAATGGTCGGGGCACAACATTGCCCCTTTGTTGTTTGATTTCCCTTGTTCCTCTTGAGTCCCATTAGGAAAAGGAACTTAGCATAGGCAGAAACATCAAAGAACCGATGCCTATCAGCAGACCCGCTCGACTCAACCCTCTGTCTCCCAAGACTCAAGAACCGCCCCTTGAAACAGCTCTTTTCTAAATCAGGAGGAGACGTAAAGGGAATGCAATCCCTTAACCGTTTGGCTTTGGCCAACTGAGAGGGATTGCTGCTCGGCAAAAAGGCAACTGAAAACCTCTATTGCTTCAACGCTAGCTAGTGCAGCGCAGACAAAAATCAACGGGCAGAATAGGCACAGTCCCCTGCCCAAGAGGTTTGATTCTAGCCAACCACAGAAGCTGTGCTGCGCCGCCGCCGAATTCCTGTGGTCACAGGAGGGTTGACTTCGATGGGTTGCAGGAGCAATAGGACTGAGGCATTGCCCTGAAGTTCACGGCGCACGAGGCGCACCAATTCCCGTTCAATGTGGGCTTTGACCCCCGCCCAATCTATATCACCGTTGCGGGCATATTCACTCCAGCGATCGCTCAAGGCAGTTTCGACTGTGGCATGCACCCAAGCCTGCCAAGCCTGTGGCTCAATAGCCGTGACCACGCCTCGCAGGTGGACTTCAGGAGTAGCTTTCAGAGTGCCATCAGTACCTACCGCTATCGCCACAGTGATAATGCCTTCCTCAGCCAGTTGTTGCCGCTCTTGCAGCACATGGGCTTTGACAATGCCACCCCGATCCAGTAGCTCAATGCCAGCGGGCACCTTGTCTATGACACGAATCGAGTCACGGGTGAGTTCCACGACATCGCCGTTGTCAATAATTACCATATTCTCAGGGGGAATGCCCATGCTCTGAGCGGTTTGGGCGTGTTTCACCAGCATGCGGTGCTCGCCATGCACAGGTAAAAAGAATTTTGGCTTCGTCAACGCCAGCATCAGTTTTTGATCCTCTTGGCAGGCATGGCCAGAGACGTGAATGCCCTGTTCGCGACCGTAGATAACTTTGGCTCCCTGCATCATCAAGCGATCGATCATGTTGACTACGGCAATCGTGTTCCCCGGAATGGGATGAGCCGAGAGGATTACCGTATCGCCGCAGCGAATTTTAATTTTGTTGTGTTCCCCTTTAGAAATCCGCGTCAGGGCAGACAGGGGTTCCCCTTGGGAGCCAGTGGTTAAGTACATCACCTGATGATCGGGGTACCTGTGCATCATGTGCAGTGGCACAAAGAGATCATCCGGGCAGCGAATGTAGCCCAACTGCCGTGCATGGGCAATGACATTGAGCATCGAGCGACCCAAGACAGAAACCACCCGGCCATGCTTTTGTGCCAATTCTAGAGCCATACTGAGGCGGTGCACTGACGAGGCAAAGGTGGTAAAGATAATTCGCCCGTTGGCTTGGCTAAAGGCGCGATCCAAGTTAGGGAAAACCGATCGCTCCGAGGGGGTGTAGCCGGGGACTTCTGAGTTGGTGGAGTCACTAATCAGACAGAGCACACCCTTTTCTCCATGCTCCGCTAACCGCTGAATGTCAAAGCACTCCCCATCCACAGGGGTAAAGTCAAACTTGAAATCCCCTGTGTGGATAATAACGCCAATAGGGGTGTGAATGGCCACCGAGAAGCTATCGGCAATGGAGTGGGTATTGCGGATATACTCCACAAGGAAGTTTTTGCCCAAGCGCACCATGTCTCGAGGCTGAACTGTGCGAATTTCGGTGCGATCGCCAACGCCCGCTTCTTCCAGTTTCCCTTGGAGCAAGGCCATGGCAAGGCGAGGGCCATAGATAACGGGAATATCCAACTGCTTGAGATGAAAGGCAATACCACCAATGTGATCTTCGTGACCGTGGGTAACAATCATCCCCTTAATTTTGTGGCGATTTTGCCGCAGATATGTCATGTCGGGTAAGACGATATTCACCCCATGCATACCATCGGTGGGAAAGGCTAGCCCCGCGTCCAGCAAAATGATTTCATCTTGGAATTCAAAGACACAGGTGTTCTTGCCAATTTCGTGCAGCCCGCCAAGGGGAATGATTTTTAAGGCAGCCGTTGCAGCGGATTGACTCATAGGTCTCCTTACAGTGAAATGAACAAAAAAGGTGTAGCTTGGCAAATGCCCAGCGTTGTCCTAAGACTTCAGTAGGCCAAGGTCATCTAAAACGGTCTTCAATTGGTCAATGACAGCGTCACTCGCAGACGTTAGCGGCAGTCGGGGGGCACCCACGGGCCAACCTTGGAGGCTGAGGGCAGCTTTAATCGGAATCGGATTCGTCGTCACAAATAAAACCTTGAACAGTGGCAGTAGTTGACAATGAATAGCAGTGGCTTTGGCCGTTTCTCCTTGGACAAAGGCTTGAATCATCTCTTGAATACGTGAGCCAACAAGGTGACTGGCTACACTGACTACACCATAACCACCAATGGCCAGTAATGGCAACGTCAGGGAATCATCGCCGGCGTAAATGCGAAAAGTCGGCGGTAGTGCAGCACGGAGGGCACTGGCTTGCTCAAGGCTGCCGCTGGCCTCTTTGATGGCAACAATGTTTGGATAGTCAGTAAGGCGGATCACTGTTTCTGGTAGGAGGTTTTGTCCTGTGCGGCTAGGAATGTTGTAGAGCATGAGGGGAAAGCCTGGCACTGCCTTGGCGATCGCCTGAAAATGGGCGTAGAGTCCCTCCTGTGGGGGTTTGTTGTAGTAGGGTACAACTAAAAGAGCGCCATCGAGACCCAGTTCTGCGGCCTTGGCTGTGGCATGAATTGCTTCACGGGTGGAGTTGGAACCGGTTCCCGCAATGATCTTGGCTTTGCCGGCCACCGCCTGCTGCACCGTTTGAAAGAGTTGAAATTCTTCCTCCCAAGTGAGGGTAGGGGATTCCCCGGTTGTACCGCAAACCACAATGCCATCGGAGCCATTGGCCACAAGGTACTGCGCTAGGTTTGCTGCCACCTCGTAGGCGATCGCGCCATCGGCGGTAAATGGCGTAATCATGGCGGTAATCACACGTCCAAAGTCAGTCACAGTCTATCCTCAGCCAAGTCCCGTTGTAGTTGCCGAATCGTAACCGCCCGGCCATACACGCGCCGGCGATCGCCCAAGGTTTCCAGAATAACCGCCCCCCGTCGCCAGCTTTGGGGCGAGCGATAAATGGTCAAATTCTCTTCAATTTCCGTAATTTGGTAGCCCTTGTCCTTTAGCCATGCCTCCAGTCTTGGGAGTTGCGGCAGTGCTACCGCAAGGATTTTCGTGTGATTCCAATAGGCAGCGATCGCTCCTACCACGACCCCCACCGCTAATCCCCAACGGTAGGGCAGGGGAGACAACAAATTCCACTGGCAAATTTGGCTCAAACTTAAGCTGGTGATGGCAGTAACACAGGCAAAGTAGTAAATAAATACCACCTTCACATCTAGGCCTTCAATGGCAGGGGGGTCAACAGTTGGGGGTGAGTTGGGCATAGGCACTTAGTTGAGGGATTGGGCACGCTCGTAGGCCGCTTTCACTGTTTGCATCAGGGTTCCACGCACACCAGCCGCTTCCAGTACTTCGAGACCGGCAATGGTTGTCCCCGCAGGACTGGTGACCGCATCCTTGAGTTGCGCTGGATGCAGCCCGCGCTCATTAAGTAATTGTACTGTGCCTGCTATTGTGCCATAAACGAGTTCCTGTGTCAGCGATCGCGACAAGCCTACTGCAACTCCGGCATCACAGAGCGCCTCCACAATCAGTGCCACAAAAGCAGGACCAGAGCCAGATAAGGCTGTCACAGCATCCATTTGCCCTTCACTAACAGCCACCACTTGCCCTAGGACGCCTAACAAATTCCTCATCCTTTGAATGTCTAGTTCACTGGCTGCGCCATCGCTGGCTAGGGCAATTACGCCGGCGCCCACTTGTGCCGGTGTATTGGGCATTGCCCGAAAAATTAACCGCCGCGGAAAGAGTTGCCGCAGCCGCCCGCTGGAAATCCCCACCATGATTGAAAGGACAACTCCCGAACTTTGAGCCACCGGCGTATCCGCCAATTCTAACTCAATATCAGCAAAGCTCTGTGGCTTGACGGCCAGTAGGAGAGTTTCAGCGGTGGCTACCTCTAGGTTTGTTGTCACGTTAACCCCATAGGTGTTGGCTAAATACTGCTGGCGCTGGGGCGATCGCGCCGATACCCAAACCTGCTCCGGTAACAGACCATCTGCAAGGAGTCGGGCAAGCATGGCCTCCGCCATGCGACCACAGCCAATGATCCCAAGGGCAGGCACCCTAGGCACTGCGCTGTTGTTGGGCATCCATACCCCAGGGGGGCGGTGGAGCAACAGGTGTTGGTGTTCCGGTTGAGCGAACCCCACCCATTTGTGTGCTCACTTGAACACAGCTGGGCGTAAATAGGAAAATACTTTCGCCAATGCGTTCTTGGTGACCATCAATGGTGTAGGTAGCACCGGCAACAAAGTCCACTGAGCGTTGAGCTTGCTCTGGCTCCATTAAGGTCAAATTCAGCACCACAGACTTGCGCTCCTTAAGGGCTTTGATCACCTCAGGCATTTCACTAAAACTGCGCGGCTGCATCACCAAAACTTCTGCCACTGCACCCCACCAGCGACCCGTATTGGGCATACCAATTACATTTGAAGAATTAGAAGGACTTGCTCCTGTCGGCACTGAACCGGTGGTCACCGGGGGGGATGGGTTGGTGTCAAAGTCATGACTCAAGGTTGGCCGTGATGTGGGCAACGGTTCCACGTCAGAGTTCATGGTTACCGCTCGTGGCGTTCCTTGAGGGTATTCCTCATCGTAAATGTCAGTTTCTGGGGTTAGACCCATAAGGTCACGGAGTTTGCCCAACATAACGACTCACTATTGCTCCCGATAAACGTAGGTAGTTCTAAAGTATCTAACGCGCCATGGTGGAGGTCACCACGACAGTTCAGGACGGTAAAAGCCAGATGATATGTTTCGTGTTTTAACAACTCTAGTTTCGTGGCTAAAAGGGAACCTATGCACGAACATCCACGCTAGTTGCGTTAAAACAGGAGAATTCAACTGGCTATTCTACACGAAACCTAAAGAAGAAGATAATTTGGCCTTAAGTGTCCCGCTTTTGCACGGGTTTGTCAAGTGCAAGAATCTCTAAGTGGTGCTGGCTAGCGGAAAGGTTACTCCCTGAACTTGGCTCTGTTCAATTCCTATTTGACCCCTATGAGGGGCAATAATTTGTCGGCAAAGGTATAGACCTAAACCAATCCCACGGCAATGGTGGCTTTCACTGCCGCGGTAGTAGTAGAGATCAAAAAGGTGCGATCGCTGGTGAGGACGGATACCCACACCATTGTCCTTAACCGTGCAGTCTGAACCTCGGCCGTTAGCGCGATTGTTCTGCCGCGAGGGTTGTAATTTGGCACGTGGTGTGCGCTCCTTTTGCAGAGCCGCAAAATAGTGAGGATAGTCACTGGCAGTCAGCGTCATCCCTGCGGTAAAGCCCTGTGCCGACTGTCGAAACAACTGCACACATTCAATCTGCTGGCGATCGCCCGAATAAAACCAAAGACTCACCCGCTCCACCTTCAGATTGCAGGCACTCGTACGGAGAATGTCCTGCAAAATCTCCTCAAAATTGGCTCCGTGGAACGGCTGCCGCCGCGCCAGTTTTACCAAAATGCGGTTGAGACACAGGGGTCACGAAGCGGGAGCAGATTCAGGGATAAATTCCAGTGCGGCTGAGTTGATACAGTAGCGCAGTCCTGTGGGTGGCGGGCCATCCTCAAAGACATGACCTAGGTGGGCATCACAGACATCGCACAGAACTTCCGTGCGCACCATGCCATGGGAAAGATCCCGTTCCATGCGGATATTTTTGGGGTCAAGGGGTTGCCAAAAACTCGGCCAGCCAGTGCCAGAATCATACTTTGTCTCGGAGCGAAAAAGCGGCGTACCACAGCAGACACAGCGATAGAGACCGGGCTTTTTGTTATTCCAGTAGCAGCCCGTAAAGGCGCGCTCTGTTCCCTTTTTGCGGGTAACATAGTACTGCTCAGGAGTAAGTTGAGCTTGCCATTCAGCATCAGTTTTAACAACCTTAGCCATTTTTGCCTCAGAAATAGACAGTGATCTTACTCTTCAGCATAATCAGGGATATCGGCAAGTTCCAGTTTTTTTGCCAAAGGTTCCCTGCCAAGGGGAAAATGTAAGGGCAATCTTGACCTTGTTTGGTTATGCCCGTTTCGCTGCCCCTCACCTTTGATTTGTCCTCTGAGTCCGAGTTTTATACTCAGGTCAGCCCTGGAATTCAGGCAGCAAAGCAGGCCAATTGCCAGTTCCTGAGTCTGGGACTGCCTTTACCGACGGTTGATCCGCTAATGCTGTTGGCTGGCCTGATGCATGTTAGTGGCGAAAGTGAGCATTTTTACCTTGAGCAAGCGGGGCAGATCGTTGCTGCCTGTGGTGCAGTGGCCACCAGCGATGTTCAAGGAGATCAACGGTTTGTGGAACTCCAGCGCTTTAGTGAACAAACCCTCAGCCGCGTGTGGGCGATCGCCCCAGCCGAACCGCGCATCTTTTGTCAGTTTAGTTTTTGGGAGCACACAGGCTCTAACCGGGGGGTCTTACCCCGCTGGCAAGTGATTCAGCATCTTGACCATGTTTGGCTCACCCTCAATTGTGCCTTAGAAACCAGTACACCTCATCGCCTTTGGCAAGACTGGCAACTAGTGCAGCGGGCACTAACACACCTTCTTGCTGACCCGCCCCCTTGTCCACCGCCACGGGCGATCGCGCTACCGCCTTTGAACCAGCAATATGAACAATTCATTGCGAGTGCCAATCGTGCCCTCCAGCTCCTAGGGGAGGGAGACCTCAAGAAATTGGTTTTGGCTGCCGCCCTCACCCTAGAGCAACCCCAGGGGTTTAGTTGGCTGGGGACGTTACACAACCTGCGCCAGCACCATGGCAACTGCTACATCTTCAGTGTTGGTCAACAGCGGCAACACGTGTTTGTGGGAGCCAGTCCCGAACGGTTGGTTAAAATTGCCAATGGCGTTCTCTGTGCCGATGCCTTGGCGGGTTCCCGTCCGCGGGGGCAAACCCGGCAAGAGGATCAAAACCTGCGCCATGGCCTCTACCAAAGTCCTAAGGAGCGTTACGAGCATCAGGTGATTGTCGAGTTTCTCTGCCAAACCCTCCAGCAGCTCGGCCTGATCTGTGAGGTGCCTACCCAGCCCCGCATCCTTGAATTGAGTCATATTCAACATCTGCAGACCCTAGTTCAGGCTCCCGTTCCTCAGCCAACTCATATTCTCCAGGTGGTTGCTGCCCTCCATCCTACCCCAGCAGTGGCGGGGTATCCCTCTTTACAAGCACAACACTGGCTGCGGCAACTGGAATCCTTTGATCGCAGGGGCTATGCCGCTCCCCTTGGCTGGGTGACACCCAACGGAGAAGGGGAGTTCATTGTCGGTATCCGTTCTGCTCAGCTTCAGGGAAACTATGCCCATCTCTTTGCTGGAGCTGGTATTGTTAAAGGCTCTCAGCCGGAACGCGAATGGCAGGAAATCCTGTGGAAATTTCAGACAATGATCTCCGCTTTGGCCTAGCGTAGCGGTGGCTGCTTCTTACTGATGGTCAGCATTGGCAAGGGTGGAGAGGATTGGGGGGGCAGGGCATATTGGGGTACCTTCTCTGGTAGAGAACGTCCCGGCGATCGCTGAAGTAAGCGCAAGAGGAGCGCACTTCCCATTAGACCTAGACCCAATAGCAATAGACCGTTGTAGCCCCCCAAGCCACCAATGGTCGAATCAACCCCTCCCATCAGCAGGAGGAAGGCAGAGATGGGTTCTTTACGGTAAGCTTTGCGCAAAAAGCGAGGATAAATCATAGGCGATCGCTCAGTGACTCACCATTAGAATATGGGAATACGAACAGCTTGGCGTTAAATGGGCTACATTCTAGCAACCCTACGCCAAAACAGGTATTGATTTTTAGGTATTTGGCTACTTCTATCCTGACAGATATAAAGGTCAATCGGCATGGACAGCAAAAGGGGGCGTCGCCCCCAAATGCTCTCTCTAGTAGGTTTCCACGTGCCAGCGACCTTCTTTCTTGAGCGTGCCCTTGAGGAATTCCTGCCAATCGGCACCATTTTTGGCCGCCGCAGCTGTCATTGCTTCATCAATGCCCGGCTCCATCCCCCTGAGACCACACATATACACATGGGTATTTTTCTTCTGGAGGAGTTGCCAAATTTCATCGGCGTGCTCGGCAATGCGACCTTGGATGTACATCTTGCCACCGTCGGGGGTTTTCTGTTCGCGGCTGATGGCATAAGTGAGGCGAAAGTGATCCGGATAGCTTGCCTGGAGTGCCTCTAGTTCATCCTTGTAAAGGATATTTGCGGTGTAAGCGACACCAAAGAAGAGCCATGCCAGCCCCTTGAACTGATAATCGGGGTTATTTTCTTTGAACATGCGCCACAAAAAGGCACGGAAGGGAGCAATGCCGGTTCCCGTTGCCAGCATAATAATCGTTGCTTCTGGATCATCGGGCAGAAGCATTTCTTTCCCCACTGGTCCTGTGATTTTCACCTCATCGCCGGGTTGCAGTTGGTTCAAGTAGGAGGAACACACGCCATAGATGGTTTCACCCGTCTCTTTGTCCTTGTACTCTAGACGCCGCACACACAGTGAGACTGTTTTATCATCTTGAAAGTCACCGTGGCGAGTCGAGGCAATGGAGTAGAGGCGCAGTTTGTGGGGTTTGCCGTTGGCGTCGGTACCCGCAGGAATAATGCCAATACTTTGGCCTTCGAGATAGCGCAACTCAGTGCCAGAAATATCAAAGATGATGTGCTTGACGGTTCCCTCGCCCCCTTCACGCACTAACTCTTCATTGGAGATGACCTTACCAATGCAGGGATTGTTAGGACGATAGATATTAATGGGAATATCAACTTTCTTTTCTTTAACAGGGGCAGCATCATTATTGGCTAGGAGTTCAGTGGTGGCACTCAAGGGCGCACCTGAACCGTTGAGGGGTTGAATGCTGACAATTTTGCCCCCCCAGCGGGTAATTTGCTGCATAAACTGATTCATGCGGTCATAGGGAACGTTGAAAAACTGACTGCCACTGTTGCGGATGGCGTAGTCAGTTTTATCGGTCTCGGCATTTTGTCTCAGTCCTACCACTTCATAGCGAAACATCCGACTGCCAGAATTCGTCGCATTGTACATGGGCTACACGATCTCCAAGAAATTAACTCAGCTTTACATTTTGCAACACAACGTCCCAGCCGCGATCAATCAGTTATCACGTTTTGGCTACGGGATTGCCGTGCTTTGGCCACCCACATTATATCTAGCAGGGGTAGCGACAGGGGCTTTCTCTAGCGGGGGCTAAATTTCTTGCCCGGCCAAGACAAGTTCACTCCCCCCAGTGTAGGTTTGCAAAACATAGCGATTGCGCCCTGAGCGTTTGGCCTCGTACAAGGCGGCATCGGCGGTTGCCACCAGCTCCGCCATTGGGCAGTCCCCAAGGGTGGGGGTCACGATGCAAATGCCGGCACTGACGGTGAGGTAGGGCTGCACTGGCGAACTGGCATGGGGAATCCCTAGGCTGCGAATGTAGTTCAAAATCCGTTCTACAACACAAACAGCAACGTCATGGTAGGTCTGGCGCAACAGGAGAATAAACTCTTCACCGCCATAGCGAGCCACCAAATCGGTCTCTCGTAGTTGGGATTTAAAGGCTTGGGCAACCCGTTGCAGGGCGCGATCGCCCGCCAGATGACCATAGGTATCGTTGTAGCGCTTAAAGTGATCAATATCCAGTAGGGCAATGGCAAAGGGGGTATGGGTGGTAGCCGATTCCCGCCAAGCCGATTCCAGATGGGCCTCAAAGGCACGCCGATTTGCCAATTTGGTCAGGCTATCTTGCTGTGAGACCCCCTGTAGATGGTGATTTTCCGCCTCTAGTTGTTTTTGCCGTTGCTGTAGCTTGACAATTAGAGCTGTTTGCCGTGCCATTTGCTGTTGCAAGTGCTGAAACTGTTCCCGTTGGACGATAAACTGCCGTAGAAACCGAGGCTGGCGAAAGAGGCGCAGCAGAATCAAGGGGGGCTGACAACGGTGAATACCCACCGCCTCCACCTCAATTTTTTGACCTTGGTGGCCTTGGAGAGTGCCGGGTACCATTTGCGTGGCCTGTTGCCAGAGGGGTAGCCATTTATTGAGTTTTTCTGGGGGAGTGGCCACCAGTTCCCTGAGGTTGCGATTGAGAACATGACCGCCAAAAAATTCACGGCCTTTGGAGTTGATGGCCACAATGGTGCCTTGGGCATTTATGACCAACATTGGCTCTGGCAGCAGATCAATCCATGCCTCAATATCGAGTGTAACGTTGCTCATCTTGACCCCGCTGGCATGAAGGAAGTGGCTGGCTTAGACTGGCTCTATGCGATAGTATTCTCGCCCTTTGGCAGTTGAGGCAGCGGCAGTGGGCTGGGTATAGATCAGCACACGGCACCCTTGATCCCCATTGGCGATCGCCTCTTCAATACAGACCTTGGCATAGCCTAAATGATCCGCCACAATCACGCCAAACACATTCGAGGTCATCATGCACAACGAGGGATGACCAACGACACCACTGCCAAGGGGGCAACGCTGATTGCCCAAAATAATGCGTTCCTCATCCTGCTCTATCAGGAAAAATCCCCCTTCAATGCGATTTTTGAGGTCAATAAGAATTTGGGCAACCGTCTTAGCATCAAAGGGGCGATCGCCGAGGGCTTGGGTATAAAGTTCGTTGATTTGATTCCCCATTTGTTGCCCTACAAGTGCTATAAAGCCCGAGGCATCCTCCAGACCCACAACATCTTCAAGGGTTTCTGCCACTAATCCCAGTAAATGTTGCAGAAAGCTAGAGGACTTTAGGCCAATGGGTAGATTGCTCACATTGATGTGAGCCTCAGCGGGGGACATTTCCGCTGCTGTCATAAGGGTTGTCCTAGGGAAACAGAGTTTGAGCGAGTTACCAAAATCGTGTAACTCTTTCAATCTATAGTAAATAAGCTAAGAGAAATAATAGGAATCTATAAAAAATTCTTCACACTTTCCTAGTTAGAGAGGCAGACACAAGTCAACGATCGCGCCTATTCAGCATTTTGCGATCGCTGCCCTTGATAGGCCTGCCAACTCTCCACGACGCGACCGAAATTGGTGCGGAACTCTCGCCAGCCGAGCCAACTTCCCTGTTCGTGTTCATCCCAAGAGGCAGAAAGAATGCCATAGCTCAGTCCTAGGGCACCAAGGCCAAAGAGACTGAGACTGGTGATGACAACGGCTATATTGGGCAACTTAAACCACCCCTCATGAACCATGAAATAGCTTAGGGGAAACGTCATCAATCCCAAAAGAGTAGGGGTGCCGCAGAAAATGGCCATCCGGGCAACCATCCGCTGGCTAACAATTTCAGGAATCCCTGTACTTTTGGCTTGCTTGGGTGCAGATTTTGAGACATTAGAACGGACGGCTGCGGTGGCAGGAGCTTTGAAGGGCTTGGCTGCTCCTTTTTTCTTTTTAGGTTCAAAAGGCAGATCCGACCGTTTTGCCATTGTCCTTAACCCCGAATTCCTAGACGTTCAATGAGTTGACGATAGCGTTGGGCATCATGGCGATGGATATAGGCCAAGAGCCGCTTGCGACGGCCAATAATTTTCAGTAATCCTCGGCGAGAGGCGTAATCTTTTTTATTCGCCTTTAGATGTTCGGAAAGCTGCTTGATCCGCTCCGTGAGGATGGCAACTTGGACATCCGCAGAGCCAGTATCCGTAGCGTGGATTTGGTAGGCGTTAATGATTTCTTGTTTGACGTCGTGTTGCAAAGCCATGGTCATCAATTGTGAACAGCGCGATCTATTATCATACTCCGTTTTTTTGAAATAAGAGGCTTCTTGGAGGGCGACTATCCTACCTGTTGGCTAGCACTATGCTGCTCTAAGAATTGCTGACATTGGTGCTGTCTTCCTCAATGGGGGCGATCGTCAGCAGTTCCTTGAGGGGTTTTTCACTATCGGAAATCGGCGGTTTGGCCGTTGTCAGTTCTGTATCAATAGCAAAGGTGGCAAATTGGGTGAGAATTTCACGGCAGAAGACCTCTGCTGCCCGCGATCGGTAGCGATTGGGATTGGTAATCAGCGACAGTGTGCGTTTCACAACCACATTTTCAATGCTCACCCGCCGCAGGCTTCCCAGTTGTAGCTCTTTCTCAATGGCGGAAACGGAGACAAAAGCAGCTCCTAAGCCCGACTGCACGGCATTTTTAATCGCCTCGATGGAATTTAACTCCATCTCTACCTTGAGGCGGCGAGGGTCAATGTTGGCGCGCTGAAGAACCTGATCAATCACCTTGCGAATCGTGGATTGGGCATCGAGGGCAATAAAGCCCAGTTTGTACAAGTCTTCTTTGGTTAGTGTTTCTGCAGTAGCCAAGGGATGGTCTACCGGTAAAACCAGTGCCAGTTCATCCTCAGCATAGGGGGTCACAGTGATTTGCTCACTTAGTTCCGAGGGGACTTCACCGCCAATGATTGCCAGATCAATTTGGCCGTTGACCAAACTCCAGCAGGTGCGGCGGGTGGAATGTACATGCAGTTGAACAGCAACTTCGGGATACTTGCTGCGAAATAGCCCAATCATGCGGGGCATCAGGTAGGTGCCAGTGGTTTGACTCGCCCCAATGATGAGTGTCCCCCCTTGCAATTTTTGCAGGTCTTCGATGGCACGGCAGGCTTCATGGCACAGGGAGAGAATTTGATCGCCGTAGGCCAGTAGGAGTTGTCCGGCTTCGGTGAGTTGGGCGCGGCGTCCCCCGCGATCAAATAGGGGAACATCCAGTTGGCGCTCAAGGTTTTGCACCTGTAAACTCACTGCGGGCTGGGAGACGTAGAGGCTGTCAGCGGCTCGCTTAAAGCTTCCTTCGAGGGCGATTGCCTTCAGGATGCGCAATTGATCAAGGGAAAAGGGCAATTCGGACATAGGTAGAGAGGCCGTCGGCGTGCCATTGAGAGGCGTTTTTCTGAACTTATCAGGAATCATGCCCAATTGATTCTATCCCTGCAAAAAGACTTTGGCGTGCTAGTGACGTAAAACAGCACGTCTGAACCCATTGTAAGGGTTGGGTTTCCTCTAGGGAATCGCTGACTTCTGTTACATGTTGTTACGTTATTTCGCTATGCAGCCACCGATCGCCAATCCGGCTGTACCCGAACATTCGCCGGCATTTGTGACCTCTTGACCCCATACTCAGTTGCTCATCCTCCAGCAGCAGAGAAAAGGGACGATTTCCCTTGGCTAAAATCGGTCTAGGGATGCGCTCGCAGAGCCGCTACACAATTGCCCGAGGAGTTAACATCGTGCCCTACGCTTGGCTAAAGTGGCTGCCGCTGCCGGTTGTTGCCACCACCCTAGGGGTGGCTGCTGTGGTAATTGGCATGCGCCAACTGGGACTGCTCCAGCCAGCGGAGCTAAGTCTCTATGACTTTTATGTGCGATCGCAACCCGCCCGCGACCCTGATTCGCGTATCCTGACGGTGCTGGTGACAGAGCAGGACATTCAAGCCCAAAAAACGTGGCCGCTGCCAGATGCTACTGTGGCGGATCTGCTCACCCGCCTCAATGCGGCGAGTCCTCGTGCCATTGGCTTGGATATTTTTCGTGATTTGCCCCAGCCTCCCGGCCATGATCGGCTGCAAAACATGATTCGCATCAACCCGCGCATTATTCCAGTGTGCAAATCAACGGGGGAAACAGCAGAACAACCCGAAGTGCCCCCACCACCAAGTATTCCTACAGCACAGGTGCCAGAGCGGGTGGGCTTTGCCGATATTCCCCTCGATAAGGATGGCGTCATTCGCCGCAATCTATTTGCAATCAGCAATCCTAAGGCGCAGCGGTGTACAACGCCCCTTTCCTTTGCCCTAATGCTGGCACTGCGTTATCTTGATCAGGAGCCAACTCAGACCATTAAACTCGATGACAAGGGTTTAACCCTGAATGATGTGCACTTTCCTCTGCTGACCAGTGATGCCGGTGGCTATGTGGGCATAGACGATCGCGGGATGCAAACCCTGCTTAAGTACCGCTCACGCACCGCAGTAGGGCCGACAGTTTCCCTAACGGATGTCCTGAGCGGACGGGTAAGCAAAGACTTAATTCGCGATCGCGTAGTTTTGATTGGTGTGTCTGCACCGAGTATCAAGGATATTTTCCTCACGCCCTATAGTGGTAGTGATGCGGTGACGCAGCAAATGCCGGGGGTAGTTGTCCATGGCCAGATGGTGAGTCAATTCCTGAGTGCTGCCCTCGAAGGGGAAGGTCCCATTTGGTACTGGCCACTGCCGCTGGTGCTAGGTTGGATTCTCCTGTGGGCCGGGGTGGGCAGTGTGCTTGGCTGGTGGTTGCGGCAACCGCTGTGGTTGGGTATTGCAGGAGTGGGGGGGCTAATTGTTCTCTTTGGTGGTGGCTTTGGCGTTTTTGTCATCGGGAGCGGCTGGATTCCCGTGGTACCGCCGGCGATCGCCCTAGTGCTCAGCAGTGTGGGCATGGTGGGCTACGTTAGTTATCAGGCGCAGCAGGAGCAGAAATTTTTCCAAGCCAAAGTGCAGGAACAGGAAAAAGCTTTGGCGTTATTGCGATCGCTGATGGCTGAGGATACAGCAGCCCTCAATGCAGCACTGCGAGAACCGACAGAAATTACAGGTAAACCCCGATCTCTCCTCAGTGGTCGCTACAAAATCCAAAAAGTCTTGGGTTCAGGGGGCTTTGGCCGCACCTATTTGGCCCAAGACACCCAGCGACCGGGAAATCCCCTTTGTGTCGTCAAGCATTTGCGTTCGGGACGCACCGATGAGCGCTTTATGCAGGTGGCACGGCGACTCTTTAATACCGAGGCAGAAATCCTTGAAAAACTGGGACGCCACGATCAAATTCCCCTTTTGCTTGCCTATGTTGAGGAAAATCAGGAATTCTATTTGGTGCAGGAGTTTATTGATGGGGCTTCTCTGAGTGAGGAATTACAACAAAAACACAGTGAAGCCCAAGTCATCCAACTCCTCCGAGAAATCTTAGAAGTGCTGAGTTTTGTCCACAGTCATTATGTGATTCACCGCGATCTTAAGCCCGACAATATTATTCGCCGTGCCAGCGATCGCAAGCTAGTATTGATTGACTTTGGGGCAGTGAAGCAAATTCAACCCCAAGAAGTGGAGAAAACCCAAGGGAGCACCGTGGTCATTGGTACGATGGGGTATGCTGCGCCAGAGCAGCTCTTTGGTCAGCCCACCCTCAGCAGTGATATTTACGCTGTGGGCATGATTGCCCTGCAAGCCTTAACCGGCATTAAGCCCTGCGATCTACCGCGAGATTCGCAGACGGGTGAAGTGGATTGGCAACAGTGCGTTACAGTCAGTGAAGGTCTAGCGGCCGTGCTCAATAGGATGGTGAAATTTAACTTTAGCGATCGCTATCCTTCAGCTAAGGAAGCCCTGCAAGACGTGCGGCGTTTAGGGACGCCCGCTTTATCCGTTTTGTGAATCATTTTGTGAATCGTCTATGGTGCTCTCTGACCTCCCTCTGGGTACTTCGGCGCGTATCACTGCCATTGAGGGAACAGCTGCTTGGCAGCGCCGCCTTGCCGCCGTGGGATTTACGGTTGGCCAAACCGTTACCCTACTGCGTCGTGCCCCCTTCAGTCAAACATTAGCTGTACGGGTGGGAACCCTGACCGATGTGGCCCTACGGGCAACGGATGCCAGCACTATCCTTGTGGAACCGCTGAACAACTAGAGAGTTGGCACTAACTGGGAATGCTCACAGTTGGAATCCTTAGCTGCTGCCGCCAGCAAGCCGTAAAAGAGAGGATGGGGGGCATTGGGACGAGAACGAAACTCGGGGTGAAACTGCACGGCAATAAAGAAGGGGTGAGCCGGATACTCAATAATTTCCACTAAGCGGCCATCGGGAGAGGTGCCTGTAATTTGATAGCCCGTTTCCAAAAAGAGACTGCGATAGGCATTGTTAAACTCGTAGCGGTGGCGGTGTCGCTCGTAGATGACCGTTTCCCCGTAGAGCTTTTCGGCAAGGGAATTGGGGGTTAGGCGACAGGCATACAAGCCTAAGCGCATCGTTCCCCCCAAATCAACAATGTCCTGCTGTTCGGGCAACAGGTGAATCACCGGATGAGGAGTATTGGCATCAAACTCGGCACTGTTGGCATTCTCTAAACCCGCAATATGGCGTGCCCACTCAATCACCGCGCATTGCATCCCCAAGCACAGACCCAAAAAGGGGATCCCCTGCTCACGGGCGTATTGAATAGCTGCAATTTTGCCTTCAACCCCGCGCATGCCAAAGCCTCCAGGCACAACGATGGCCGCAACATTGCTGAGGGCATTGTCCACACCGTTGTCAACGATTTCTTCGGAGTTGACCCAGCGGATACGCAACTCCTGATCAAGGGCGATCGCTGAATGCCGCAGGGCTTCCACCACCGAAAGATAAGCATCGCTGAGGCGCACATATTTGCCAACGATTGCCACCTCCAACGGCCTGTGGGAACGGTAGAGCCGCTCCACAAGGGCTTGCCACTGACTGAGATCCGGTTGCCGTTGTTCCAAGTTCAACAAACTCAAGACTTGGGTGGCTAACCCTTCGCGTTCAAGCAGTAGGGGCACTTCATAGATGCTTTTGGCATCCGGCGAGGGAATCACACATTCCACAGGGACATCACAAAATTGGGAGAGCTTTTCCTTGATGCCAGGAACAAGGGGGCGATCGCAACGGCAGATGAGAATATCCGGCTGAATACCAATAGATCGCAACTCCTTCACCGAGTGCTGGGTCGGTTTTGTTTTCATCTCCCCTGCCGAGGGAATCCAAGGCACCAAGGTTACGTGCATAAACAGCACATGGTGCCGCCCCACCTCGGTGCGAAACTGGCGGATTGCCTCCAGAAAGGGCAGCGACTCAATATCGCCAACAGTCCCCCCAATTTCAATAATCACCACATCGGGGTTTTTGTCCTTGGCCACCCGCAGAATGCGTTCTTTAATCTCATTCGTAATGTGGGGAATCACCTGCACCGTTCCCCCCATGTAGTCACCGCGTCGCTCTTTATTAATTACCGCCTGGTAGATAGATCCTGTCGTCACGCTATTGAGGCGAGACATGGGTGTATCTGTAAAGCGTTCGTAGTGCCCCAAGTCCAAATCCGTTTCGGCACCATCGTCGGTCACAAACACTTCCCCGTGCTGGAAGGGACTCATCGTCCCCGGATCCACATTAATGTAGGGATCAAGCTTGAGGATCGACACAGAATACTGCCGTGATTTTAATAGGCGCCCTAGACTAGCGGCGACAATTCCCTTCCCGATACTGGAGACCACACCGCCAGTCACAAAAACATATTTCGTCATTGCTGAATGCTAGCGCTGAGCCGCAGAGGGCATACTCATTAAAACCTACGCAACTATTCTCGCATATTGGGGATGGCGCCTAAGAGAAATTATGCACCAATTCTTTGACCGCTTGGGACTGCTCCTCAATCCGCTGCCTCAGCCGCTGGCACACCAGATCACACAGGGGAAAGATTGTCGGGTCAGCAATTTCATAATAGACCGTGACTCCTTGGGGTTGTCGCCGCACTAGACCAGCCTGAGCAAGGGTTTTCAAATGCTTTGAGACATTGGCTTGCCCCAAACCCGTCTCTTGAATAATCTCTGAGACATTGCGTCGTCCCTGTTTTAGGGCACAGAGCACTTGCAGACGACTTGGTTCCGACAGGACCTTAAAATAGTCGGCAACATGGGTGAGCAAGCCAGGGGAGGGGAGGTCAACCATAGAAGTGTAGATTAAAATAACTGAGCTTAATAATTCTATTATATGACTGTCCAGTAAATAAAGTCCCCCTCTTAGGAGCGGGGAGTTCAGCGTAGTTTCACTGGCAACTTGATAGCAGGTTTGGATAAGGCGGCTGTTGTGTTCCGTCGGCGTAGGCGTTGGGCATAGAAGGACGCCGCTTCATCCCCACGGGCACATTCTTGGGCAAAATTAATTAGATGATGCCCGACCACACCCACGTGGATCACTTGTTCAACTTGACCTTTTTTCAGGGCAGGCCATGCCAGTTTCCAAAACGTCTTGCGATAGCTGCTCCACAGACCGACATGCCAGAGGAGATTTTTCATAATCCGCAGTCCCCGCAGGATATTTTCACGGCTGAGGCGGGCTGGGCTATTGGGCACGGCAATACGGTTGGGATACGTGTGCTCCATTTGATAGGCAAACCGCTCGTAGAGGAATTCTGGTTCATAGGCGGTTGTGATCGTACGGCGCCACATTTCCACCACTTCTTCGTAGGGCATTAGGAACTCAACATTTGACTCGCGGTTTTCATCATGGTTGAGGCGGCTTTCAGCTTCAAGGCGACGCCAAAGGGGAGTATGGGGTAGGGCGTGCAACAGGTTAATCGTCAATGTGGGGATGTGGGAAGCACGAATAAACTCAAGAATGCGATCGCCCGTTTGTGGCGTATCCGTATCAAAACCAATAATGATCCCAGAGACCACTTCCATACCGTAGTGATTGAGGGTTTGCACGGCCTGCAAAATCGGCATACTTAGGTTTTGATCCTTGTGGATGGCATGAAGTGCCTCAGGTTCTGGGGTTTCAATGCCACAGAAAATCGTACAGAAATAGGCTTCCCGCATCATTTCTAAGAGTTTTGGGCTTTGGGCAATGTTCAGGGTTGCTTCGCAAGCAAATTGCAGGGGATAGCCATTGGCCTTTTGCCAGTCAATGAGGTGCGGCAGCAGTTCAGTCACTGCTCGGCGATTGCCAATAAAGTTATCGTCAACAAAATAGACCGCCCCCGGATTTCCAGAAGCCAGCATTGTATCCAGTTCCTTGAGGATCTGCTGCGGCGTTTTCAGGCGCGGATTGCGGCCATAAAGTTCGGGAATATCGCAAAACTCACAGCGAAAGGGACAGCCACTGGAAAACTGAACACTGCCGAGAAAATAATTTTCCATGCACACATGCTGGTAGGCAGGGATGGGAAACTCACTCAGCGGTAACCGTGCCGTGGTTTTAAAGATCAGTTGTTGAGGTGGCCGCTGGCTGCCGTACTCATCAAAGTAGGCAATCATTTTATCGGTGGCATCTCCCAGTTCCCCTACGTGGAGAATATCCACATCAGGATAGTATTCTGGACAACTGGAGACCGAAGGTCCTCCCAAGGCAGTAAGTTTACCGTGACGATGGGCAATTTCATTGATTTCTAAAATTTGTGGCCGCTGGATGTGCATACCGCTGGTAATGACAATATCAGCCCAAGCATAGTCGGCATCGGTTGCTGGACGCACATTTTCATCAATGAAGCGCACCTCCCAAGATTCTGGGAGATAGGCAGCCACCAACAAAATCCCTTGGGGCGGCATAAAGGCGCGCACAGTGCCCATAAGGGGGTAGGCGTGGTGAAACGTACCAAAGGAGCGGCTGTAGGGGGGAAAAATGCAAAGAATCCGGCGATGGTTACAGGGGGTATAGGGGACTCGACCACCGGTCATCTCAGGAACCAGTTTAATCTCATCGGTGCTCCGGCTGAGGTTCATAGCCCACGACTCCTACCTACACGCAGTTTTCATTAGGTATAGCCCATCAATGCGGCTATCGCCTAGGTTTTATACCGGCTCTTTGTAACATTAAGCTCGATAAATAGGTCTTAAACGAAGGGATTGTTTATCCTAAAACCACAGTCATGTCGGCAGGAGATCTTTGTGGCTCGTCCTCGCAATTACAGAAAGCCCTGAAGAACAGTAACGCCGCCTACAGCCGTTTTCTATCCAGGTTAATTTTGCGGCAGAGCCAGACGACCGTTCCTCGTCGTCCTATGAAAACGGTTGTGCAACACAAAACCAATGCCCGATGGCAGAAAGGCTTGCAGAGGCTCTACTGGCTTGAGTCATGACTTTTCCACAGCCGCCCACCAGTTACCCAGTGGCTCCATTGCAACGAGTCCACCCTTCCTCATTGGCTGAAGGCCTAGCGCCAAGGGAGTTATTGACAAATGACGCCGGAAGTATCTGCTCTTTAACGGGCTAGTGATCCATGACACAGCCTCTATTAGCCCTATCTTCAACAAATTAAAGGGGGATTAGAGCATTAAAGAAATTGACAGGGTTTACGAATTGCCTGTGCCAAGAGCTGCTGATACTGGCGATCGCTGACAACATATGCCCCAAAACGCTCAAGATGGGGATTTTGCAGTTGGGCATCAAAAAGTAGAAAACCCCGCCGCCGCAGATGTTCCACCAGTTTCACCATCGCCACCTTCGAGCCATCGGGGATGCGATAGAACATGGACTCACCAATAAATGCGCCACCAATAACAATGCCAAGAATGCCCCCTGCGAGTTCATCGCCCTGCCAGGTTTCAAAGCTCACTGCCCAGCCCGTGGCGTGCAGCAAATAATACAACTGCTGCAGACGGGGAGTTATCCAAGTATTGGGGCGAGCGGCACAGCCGGCCACTACCGCCTTAAAGTTACGGTTAATCGCTACCTGGAAGCGATTTTGATTCAGCAATCGCTGCAGGGATTTGGGGTAGCGAAACCGCTCATCAAGGGGAATTAATGCTCGGCGGTGACTGGTGTACCACTCTAGGCGATCGCCCTCCCCCATGAGGAAATAGCCTTGGCTGTAACCGTTTTCAATAATGGCTTTCCGGATCCATACCGCTGCAGGAAGATGCATACTGATAGGCTGAAGATGTAAGGCTAAAGAGAGAGGAGTCCTGTCTATGCTACTCCCATCCTCCGTTGTCATTGCTACGCTTCGCCGCTTTTGGCGCTGGTGGGTGGCACTGTTTTTGGCCATCCTTTGGATGTTATCTACCCCCATGGGGGCGATCGCTGAAGACTATACCAAACAGGCCCTCATTAATATGGATTTTTCTGGACGGGATTTGCGGGGTTCTGAATTTACAAAGGCCAACCTTTTCCACAGCAATCTCAGTCACGCCAATCTTCAGGGGGTAAGTTTTTTTGGAGCCAACATGGAGACGGCAAATTTAGAAGGGGCTGATCTGCGCTACGCCACATTGGACACTGCACGGCTGACCAAAGCCAATCTCACCAATGCCATCCTTGAGGGCGCCTTTGCCTTTAACACTAACTTTGACGATGCCATCATTACCGGCGCCGACTTTACGGATGTGGAATTACGGGAAGATGCCCAGCGTAAACTCTGCAAGGTGGCTAGTGGCATCAATCCAGTTACTGGCCGCAAGACATGGGAAACACTCCACTGTGAAGACTTTGTGGCTTAGTCCATCTCCAGTTTGCTCCAAGGAAGGATGATCCCCAAAGGCGATCGCCCCCGTCGGGAATTCTGATAAAGTATTACAAAAGTTAAGATTTATGACTAGAGTTTTTCATGAACATTTTTATTGTTGGCGGTACGGGTACCTTAGGACGGCAAATTGTGCGCCGCGCCCTAGATGAAGGGCATCACGTCTATTGTTTTGTCCGCAGTCCAGCCAAAGCCACGTTTCTGCGGGAATGGGGCGCGACTATTCTTCAGGGAAATCTCTGTGCTGCCGACAGTATTCTTGAGGCATTGAAGGATGCCAAGGCCTCAGTGGTGATTGATGCCTCTGCCACTCGCCCCACCGACACACTGACCATTGAAGCAGTGGATTGGCAAGGTAAAGTCAACTTGATTCAGGCTGCCCAAGCTGCTGATGTTCAACACTTCATCTTTTTCTCAATCATGGGAGCGCAGGACTATCCCCACGTGCCCCTAATGCAGATTAAACACTGTACCGAAGACTTCTTGCGTGAATCAGGACTCAACTACACGATCCTGCGTCCCTGTGGCTTCTTTCAGGGCTTGATTGGCCAATATGCGATCCCGATTCTGGAAAATCAATCCATTTGGGTTTTGGGAGAGTCCACTGCTATTGCCTATATGGATACACAGGATGTGGCTAAATTTGCCGTGCGTGCCATTGACCGACCCGCCACCTACGGCAAAACTTTTGACCTCGCGGGCACCCGGGCTTGGACAGCGGATGAAATTATTAAGCTGTGTGAAAATCTCTCAGGACAGGAAGCAAAAATTACCCGCTTGCCCATTGGGGTTTTGCGAGCGGCACGGCAAGTCACCCAGTGGTTTCAGTGGACATGGAACATTAGTGATCGCCTAGCCTTTACAGAAGTGATTGCCAGCGGCCAAGTCTTCAATGCTCCGATGGAGGAGGTGTATCGCACCTTTGACCTTGATCCTAGCGAAACCCTAACCCTTGAGGCCTATTTACAGGACTATTTCACCCGAATTCTGCGTAAACTCAAAGAATTGGATTACGAAAAAGCCAAACAGAAAAAATCTGGACGCAAAAAACGCAGTCCCTTTAAATCCACCCCCTAGGAGTTGCTGTGAAGGCGGGGATCATCTACAACGAAGGCAAACCCCTTGCGGTCGAATTGGCCAACCATGTCCGTCAAATTTTAGAGCTTCAGGGCTGGGAAGTGCACATGGCCACGGGAATTGGTGGGATTCTCGGCTATTCCCGTCCCGATAGTCCCGTCTGCCATACCCCGATTGATCAACTAGTGCCCCCCGGCTTTGATACTTCCATGGCTTTTGCAGTGGTGCTCGGCGGCGATGGCACAGTTTTATCTGCGTTCCGTCAGTTGGCCCCCTGTGAGATTCCTCTGCTCACCATCAACACCGGGCACTTGGGTTTTCTCACTGAGGGCTATGTGGCCGATCTTGAACCTGCTCTTGATCAAGTGCTGCGGGGGGACTACACAATCGAAGATCGCACCATGCTCACGGTTCAAGTCCTGCGGGATCAAACGGTTATTTGGGAAGCCCTCTCCCTTAATGAAATGGTGATCCATAAAGAACCCCTCACGGGGATGTGTCATTTTGAAGTGGATGTAGGTGCCCATGCCCGCGTCGATATTGCCGCCGATGGCCTCATTCTCTCCACCCCTACAGGCTCTACCGCCTATGCCCTCTCAGCGGGCGGCCCCGTGATTACCCCTGGTGTAGCGGCCTTGCAATTGGTGCCGATTTGTCCCCACTCTTTGGCCTCCCGTGCCCTTGTCTTTGCCAACAGCGAACCCGTGTGGATTTATCCGGCAAACCCCTTCAAGCATCTGATTCTAGTGGTGGATGGTAATGCTGGCTGCTACATCCAGCCAGAGGATCAAGTCTTTGTCCAACGTGCCCCCTACCGCGCCCGCTTCATTCGCCTGCGTCCCCCAGAATTCTTCCATGTCCTGCAGCAAAAGCTGGGTTGGGGACTGCCCCATGTTGCCAAACCGCGCCCCAAGAATAGTACAGATCGATAGAATAACTGGTTGCAAAGGAACAACCAATGATGACAGCAGCCGAACGAATTCAGCAACTGCGGCATCTACTTCAGCGTGCGAGCTACGCCTACTATGCTCTCGATCAGCCGATCATGGAAGATGAGGTCTATGACCAGCTCTATCGCGAACTTCAGGCACTAGAGGCCGCTCATCCTGAATACATTACCCCTGACAGTCCAACACAGCGGGTTGGCGAGGCACCCGTCAACCAATTTGAGAGTGTCAGCCATCGCATTCCCCTCTACAGCCTTGAAAATGCCTTTACATTTGCCGATATGGTGGCATGGCAGGAGCGCTGGCAGCGCTATTGGCGCACCTTACGGCAAGAAGAGCCATTGCCCACTGCCCACTATGTCTGTGAACTAAAAATGGATGGTGTTGCCCTTGCCCTGACCTATGAAAAGGGTTTATTGGTGCGGGGGGCAACGCGGGGGGATGGTCTCCGCGGTGAGGACATTACCAGCAATGTACGTACGATTCGCACAATTCCCCTGCGGCTAGCTGTAGAGAACCCACCCCCAATTGTTGAAGTGCGCGGAGAGGCCTTTTTGCCGTTGGAACGCTTCCATCAACTCAACCAAGAACGCCAAGCTCAGGGAGACCCGCCCTTTGCCAATCCGCGCAATGCCGCAGCGGGTACTCTCCGTCAACTGGATCCCCGCATTGTTGCTCAGCGTCAACTGGACTTCTTTGCCTACGCCTTGCATTTGCCTGAAGGGGGCACTGTTCCCTTGGGGGAGGAACTAGAGGGTAAACCCCAATCGCAACGCCAAGTCCTCAGTGCCCTGCAACGCCTTGGTTTTCGCGTCAATCCCCACAATGCCGACTGTCCTAACCTAGAGGCGGTAAAAAGCTACTATGAGCACTGGCAAACGGCACGCCACGCCCTTCCCTATCTAACCGATGGCATTGTGGTCAAGCTCAACGATCTAGCGCTGCAACAGACGCTGGGTTTTACACAAAAATTTCCCCGCGGCTGCATTGCTTGGAAGTACGAACCGGAGCAGGCAATTACCGACGTAGTGGCAATTACGGTTCAGGTGGGACGTACAGGTGCTTTGACCCCTGTGGCTGAA
This sequence comes from Thermosynechococcus sp. Uc, assembly GCF_029335995.1. NCBI lineage: Bacteria > Bacillati > Cyanobacteriota > Cyanophyceae > Acaryochloridales > Thermosynechococcaceae > Thermosynechococcus > Thermosynechococcus sp. Uc. The sequence goes on along the minus strand of NZ_JARJMS020000011.1, from coordinate 882 downwards.
CTCGTGCCGGTGCAACTTGCCGGGACAACGGTCTCGCGGGCAACGCTCCACAATGCAGACTATATTGCTGAATTGGATCTGCACATTGGCGATAAAGTGGTGATCCACAAGGCAGGAGAAATTATTCCAGAGATTGTGCGGGTGTTTCCGGAATTGCGACCGACGACGGCTCGACTCTTTAGGATGCCGACAATTTGTCCCGAATGCCATCAACCCGTTGTCCGCCCTGCTAATGAAGTAGTGAGTCGCTGTGTTAATCCTCAGTGTCCGGCGATCGTGCGCGGGCAAATTCTCCACTGGGCAAGTCGGGATGCCTTGGATATTCAAGGGCTAGGGGAAAAGCTGGTACAACAATTGGTGGCCAAGGAATTGGTGCGCACCCCTGCGGATCTCTATCGCCTCAGGGCAGAACAACTCCTGAGCCTCGAGCGTATGGGTCAAAAGTCCGCTGATAAATTGTTACAGGCGATCGCCGACTCAAAACAACAACCGTGGCCACGGGTACTCTATGGCCTAGGTATTCGCCATGTTGGAAGTGTCAATGCCCAAGTGCTTGCCAGTCACTTCAAGTCTGTTGAGGAGTTAACCACCGCCACCGTTGCCGATCTGTGTGGGGTTTATGGCATTGGTGAGGAAATTGCCCAAGCCATTCATGAGTGGTTCCAAGCCCCAGAGCACCAAGCCCTCATTGCAGACCTCAAAGCCTTGGGGCTACAACTGGCAACAATAACTCCCACTGCATCAACGGCAGGACAAGCCCTGACGGGCAAACGCTTTGTGATTACAGGCACCCTGCCCAGCCTCAGCCGTGAAGCGGCCAAAACGCTGATCCAGCAGCATGGTGGTCAAGTAAGTGAGAGTGTGAGTCGGCAAACGGATTAT
>NZ_JARJMS020000095.1:0-36731 GCF_029335995.1 Thermosynechococcus sp. Uc | reverse complement strand
CCCCTGCTCCACCTGTGACCCCCGATCCAGAACCAACGCCACCCCCTGCTAACCGCAAAACCGTGGATATTGTGGCGCCAATGGTAGGAACGTTTTATCGTGCCCCCGCTCCCGATGAACCCCCCTTTGTCGAAGTGGGCGACATAGTTAAAAAAGGCCAAGTGGTTTGCATCATTGAAGCCATGAAGCTGATGAACGAAATTGAAGCCGAAGTCAATGGCCAAGTGGTGGAAATTCTGGTGCAAAATGCTGAACCAATTGAGTACGGTCAAACCTTAATGCGCATTTTGCCTAACTAAATAGATATTGTTTGGTAGCAAAAAGAGGCAGGTACTAGTTGCAAAGATATGTTAAGCATTGAGGAGTTTAAGACCAATAATTCAATGCTTTCAAGTCTTCGCGCTCTTGCCGAGACCCTAATTGAAAAATTAAAATTTAGGAATATCTACCACCACTGCCCGACGAGGTTGGCCTGTGCAAGCAACTGGAGCATACATTCTTATTGATACCCTATGCCGTCACGGCGTTAAGCATGTTTTTGGCTATCCCGGTGGAGCAATTTTACCAATTTACGATGAACTTTATCGTGCTGAGTCCCAGGGAATGATTCAGCACATTTTGGTGCGCCACGAACAGGGGGCAGCCCACGCCGCTGATGGCTACGCCCGTGCCACAGGCCAAGTGGGAGTTTGTTTTGGCACTTCAGGACCAGGGGCAACCAATTTAGTGACAGGCATTGCCACCGCCCACATGGACTCCATTCCCCTGCTGGTGATCACGGGTCAAGTGCCTCGCTCTGCCATTGGCACCGATGCCTTTCAGGAAACAGATATTTTTGGCATTACCCTGCCTATTGTCAAGCACTCCTATGTCGTGCGCGCCGCCAAGGAGATGGCACGCATTATTACTGAGGCGATCTACATTGCCACCACCGGTCGCCCAGGGCCTGTGCTTGTGGATATTCCCAAGGATGTGGGACTAGAAGTCTGTGAGTACGAACCCCTCGAGCCGGGTCAGGTCAAGCTGCGGGGCTACCGTCCCACCATTCGCGGCAATGCCCGTCAAGTTGCCCAAGCTGTTCAACTGATTCGTGAGGCCAAACGCCCCTTACTTTATGTGGGGGGGGGCGCAATTACAGCGGGCGCCCATGAAGAAGTGCTCAAATTGGCAGAGCTATTCCAGATTCCTGTAACCACAACCCTGATGGGGAAGGGGGCATTTCCTGAGTCTCATCCCCTTTCTGTGGGCATGCTGGGAATGCATGGCACTGCCTATGCCAACTTTGCCGTCAGTGAATGTGATCTGCTCATTGCTGTGGGGGCGCGGTTTGACGATCGCGTAACGGGTAAGCTCGACGAATTTGCTGCCCGTGCCAAGGTAATTCACATTGACATTGATCCTGCGGAAGTGGGCAAAAACCGTGTGCCTGATGTGCCAATTGTGGGTAGTGTTAAACCCGTCCTCCAGCAACTGCTCAAGCATATTGAAGAGAGTGGTGAAGCCGTTGTACCCGCCACCCAAGCTTGGCTAGAGCGGATTAAGGTCTGGAAAGAGGATTATCCCCTCGTTGTCCCCCAACCTAGTGGTGAACTCTCGCCCCAAGAGGTGATTGTTGCCTTTGGTCGTCATGCCCCCGATGCCTACTACACCACCGATGTGGGTCAACACCAGATGTGGGCGGCACAATTCCTGAAAAATGGCCCTCGGCGTTGGATTTCCAGTGCGGGCCTAGGCACAATGGGCTTTGGTCTGCCGGCGGCAATGGGAGTGAAAGTGGCACGACCAGATCAACAGGTGATTTGTATTAGCGGCGATGCCAGTTTCCAGATGAATTCCCAAGAGTTGGCAACACTGGCTCAATATGGTATTGCCGTCAAGACGGTGATTATTAACAATTTCTGGCAGGGAATGGTGCGGCAGTGGCAACAGGCTTTCTACGAGGAACGCTACTCCCATTCCAATATGGCCAAGGGGATGCCCGATTTTGTGAAATTGGCGGAAGCCTACGGGATTAGGGGGTTGCGGGTGAGCGATCGCCACAATTTGGATGCTATTGTCGAAGAGGTCTTAGCCTACGATGGTCCTGTGCTCCTAGATGCCCACGTGACTCGCGACGAAAACTGCTATCCAATGGTTGCCCCTGGTAAGCCCAATTCGCAAATGCTGGGTTTGCCGGAACGCAAGGTGCTCGAGAAGGCTGCTGAATTGATCTACTGTGCCAACTGTGGGGCAAAAACCATCTCTACCCATCGCTTTTGTCCAGAGTGTGGCAGTAAACTCTAAACTTTGGGGCACCCTTGAGCAAACAATCGCCTCGGCAGCGGCTGACGAAAATGAAAGAGAATTGCCTGCTGGCGGCGATCGCGGGGTTCAGGGCCTCGCCCCCACAGGGTCTCGAAGGAAAAAAAAGACACGCCTAGCCCTGAGCGCAGGGCAGCCTCTACTTTAGCATCCACAAGTTCAATGGGAACAGGATTGGTACGTAGCCCCGTGAGCACACCGACGGCAGTGGGAATTTTTGCTTGAGCATGAAGGATTTCCAGTTGAGTTAACTGCTGGACAAAGCTGGGAAGATTGTAGCGATAGACTTGAACAACCACTTCATCAAGGAGCTTTAGGGCGACCCACTGCGGCCAGTCTTGGAGAAAGCTTTGGTACGCCGTCGGCAGTGTGGTTGGTGATAGAGAGAAAATAGCAGTGGGAAATTCCTGTTTCACCCGCTGCCGCAAACGTTGCACAAAAGCAGTAAGTTTATCCGCACGCCAGCGCATCCAGTCCGGATCGCGGGGATTGTCGGGAACGGGCTTTTTAGTTTCCTGCTGATAGAGGGCACGAGTGTAGTCATCATAGCCAAACTCCACTGGCAGACTGAGGTGGTCATCAAACTGTACACCATCCACTGGGTACTGCCGCAGTACTTCAAGAACAATGTTGGTGAGAAATTCTTGGACTTGGGGATGAAAGGGATTCATCCAAGCTACTTCTCCAGCCGCCGTCAAGCGAGTGGTTTGACCGTTAATTCCGCGGGTGAGCCAGTCGGGATGGGCAAGGGCGAGTTCTGAGGTTTCTGGCACCATGAAGCCAAATTCAAACCAAGGAATCACCAACAGATGACGGCAGTGAGCTTGCTGTGTCAGTTCTGCGAGAATGTCGTAATCTTGAATCCCCCGTAGCACAAAGGGCTGGATACCTAGATTTTTGGCCGTGGCACTAGGGAAACTAACATAGCCGGAGTTCCAGACAACGGGGTAGAGGGTGTTGAAGTTCAGCCGCTGTAGCTCATTGAGGGCTGCCTGCAACTGAGGGCGATCGCGGAGGATTGGGAAGTCGTTTTTGGTTAGCCAGACACCGCGGATGAAGGCCGAGTTTTGTGCCTGTATCGGCCAAATCGTCCAACAAAGACTCCAAAAGAAGAGAATGAACAACCACCAAACGCGATGACGCAGCATAGGCTACATCCCCAGGGAAGGCAGGTGCCCTGACTCGAAGGGAAAAACTTGGCTACACACAGTCTGCAACAAGACAGGGTCGTGGCTAAAATGTGATGCTGGCAGTGGCATCGGCTCTCAAAAACTTGGTTAAGGTACCACAACTCCCTTGATCTAAAAAAGCCGGGGCTTCATCATCAAGAGCCAACGGGGGCGGTATGGCCAAAACCCCTGCGATCGCCCTCCGGGGTTCTTCTTTTCCCCACAGTTGATGGGGCATGTAATCAACCGAACATTGAATCCCGGTGCTGGCCAAGGCTGGATGCACTCGCTGCCGCATTTCTGGGATTGGCCAGCCCAAGTTTTCAGGGTCAAAGGCAATATTTTCGGCCACAGTAGCCCCCGTTAATTGATTCCGCCGAATGTTGCAGTACAACCCTCACCCCTGGTTAAAACCCTCCAGCTACCACTGACTCCCCCAAGCAGGTGGGCGTTCCCCATGGAAAAGGGGTGTTTTGCCAGAACCACTATTGCCGATGGTACCAAGGCAATTGCCCCCCTTTACCGTCGGAGGGCTCCCTTTAGACAGCGAGGGAATTGCCCCACCATAAACATCCCTGATTTCTAGCAGGACAGTCAGCTTAGAGGGTCAAGGCTTGGGGATTGGTTTCAATGAGTTTCGCTAAATCTTGAAGGAAGGCCGCTGCATCCGCACCATAGATCACGCGGTGATCGCAGGTAAGATTCACCTTCATTTGCCGTTTAACCCCTAGAAGGCCATCCTCCGTGGCAACCACTGTTGGACGGGAGGCTCCCACGGCCATAATTGCCCCTTGACCAGGGGTGAGAATTGCATCGAAAAAGTCAACCCCAAACATTCCTAAATTGGAGAGGCTAAAGGTGCCGGTACTGTATTCGTCGGGTTGCAGTTGTTTAGCTCGTGCCCGCTCCACTAAGTCCTTCCAAGTACGCGAGAGGCTGTAGATGTCAACTTGATCAGCGTTCTTCAGCACCGGTGTAATCAGACCACCCCCCGGCATTGCTACAGCAACGGCAATGTTAATGTCGCGGCGGTATTGAATCCCCTGCTCTGTGTAGTAGGCATTCATAATCGGGTGTTTTTGCAGCGTCAGGGCGATCGCCTTGGCAAGGAGCACCGTCATCGTCACCCCTTTGGATTTAATTTGCTGGTACAGCTGATCCAGTGCATCCGTGGTAATTGTGTAGGCCACATGGAAGTCAGGAATGCCAAGGCTGGCCACCATATTCCGCACAACGGCATTTTGTAGCGTTGTCAGGGGTACCAAATCTTCCTTAGCCACGACCGGGGCAATAGCAGAGGGAGCTGTGGGAACAGAGGCAGGGGGTGTCACTGCCGGTGTGATGGGGACTGTCGGTGCCCCAAGCAAGGCTTCAACATCGGCAGCGGTAATCCGACCATTGGGGCCCGTTCCCTTGAGGGTCTTCAAATCAATGTTGTGTTCCTTGGCCAATTTGCGGGCGCGAGGCGAAGCAATCACTCGCCCAGTCGGTGCAGTGGGGGCACTGGGAGAAGAAGCCACTGCCACAGAAGTAGTTCCAGAGCCGTTACTCGTGGCCGCAGCGGGGGTGGTGGCCGGCGCCACAGAAGAACTTGGGGTTGCCCCAAGGGATTTGGCCTTTGCCTGTGCTTCGGCAATTTCTGCTTCTGTTTCTGCCACTAGACCAATAATGGAGCCAACGGGTGCCACTTCGCCAGCAGGCACGGTAATCACCGCCAAATAGCCGTCGTAGAAAGACTCCACATCCATATCGGCCTTGTCGGATTCCACAATTAGCACAGTTTCCCCTTTGGCCACCTTATCGCCGGGGGATTTCACCCAAGAGACAATTTTCCCTTCGGTCATGGTGGAGCTGAGGGCGGGCATGAACAGTTCACGAATCATAGAGGCTGCTATCCTTGGTTGGCAATTGAAAGGGAGTCAAATTCACTAGAAATGAAAGTTAAAGCGTGCCGCGAATTTCTTCAATGACGCCATTGCGCAGGAGAATTTCCACCTGCATTTTTTGGATCAGGTTGTCTCCTTTGGTGACATAAAAGAAGTTATCCACCTGACCTTGATCCACTTCCTGCCCCATTTCTAGGCGTTGCACCTGATCCAGTTGTTGCAGAATCACATTTTTTTGCTGCAGGAGTTGTGCCTTTTGGTTGTTGGCTTGCTCTTTAACATCTTGAATACGGGCATTGATCACATCCGCTCCTTCACTGCTTTTACGCAGCTCGTTAATCACCTGCTGCAGCTGAAAGTCCAACTGCTGAATTTGGCTATCCACTTGATTCAGTTGAGCCTGAAGCTGCCTTTGAGCATCGTCTTTCCACTCAGGAGTGACAATTGCTTTTACCATAATCTGGCGCCGCAGGAGCAGTTTAGTATCCATAGGGTCTGTCATGGAGATTACTCAAACATGGCGTTAATCATATCGCGGTAGCGATCGCTCACGACATGACGACGAATTTTCAAAGTTTGGGTCAAAAGACCATTCTCTATCGTAAAGGGTTCAAGAACAAAGCGAAATGTTGCAATGCGATCATTTGGGGAATAGCCCGGCCGATTTTGCACTTCTCGCAGCAGTTCTTGACGGTAGAGCTCAATAATGACTTTGCTTTCCAGGGTGACGAGTTCACCGCTGCCGGCAGGTGCAGGTCGGTTGGGCAATGCCAGCCGGTATCCCCTGGCAATAAGCCACTGCTCTAGCGCCTCCAAATTGGGCACAATTAAAGCCCCAAGCGCCTTTTGATCCTGTCCCACCAGCATGATCTGGTCAATATAGGCACTGCGGACACAGGCATCCTCAATGGGTTGGGGTTCAATATTCTCACCGTTGCTGAGTACAATCGTGTCTTTTTGCCGTCCCGTCAGCACGAGATCTCCATTGGGCGTGAGGTAGCCCAAGTCACCGGTATCAAACCAGCCTTCAGCATCTAGAACTTTAGTGGTGGCCTCAGGTTTGTTGTAGTAGCCGCGCATCACTTGCGGACCTTTAGCCATCACCAGCCCTTTTTGCCAAAAATCAACGGGGGCTTTGGTGTCTGGATTGACAATCTTTATGGCGGTATCGGGAATTGGACGGCCAGCCGATCCCCGTACATTAGCCCAAGAACGGCGGGCAGTTAGCACCACGGCGGTTTCTGTGAGGCCATAGCCAACCAGCACCTCTAAGTTAATGACTTCGTAGAAGGTATCCAAATGGGGGGCAAGGGCGCCGCCACCACTAATCACCTGTTTAATTTCACCGCCAGTGGCTTCGCGAATTTTGCTATAGACCTGCTTTTCCCCTAGGGTATAGAGGGGCTTGAGAAAGAAGGTTTCTAAACGGGCAATAAATTTTTGCCAAGGGCTGGGATAGGGGGTTGTTAGGCTTAAGCCGGTGAGCAGTCGCCGTTGCAGCACGTATTGCTGACCCACATTGAGAAAAAACTGAGCCAGTTGCCGTTTTAGGGGCGGGGCATCGCGCAGTTGCTTTTGCACCCCTTCATAAAACCCTTCCCAGATGCGCGGTACTGCAATCATGTAGTGGGGCCGGCAACGTTTCAAGTCATTTTTGAAGTGGCGGAGGGTTGTGTAGGTTTGGCTACAGCCACAGGCAAAGAGAAAATATTCAACAACCCGTTCGTAGGCGTGCCAAATAGGTAAGATACTGAGAACGCGATCGCCCACCTGCGGTTGTACAATTGCCCAGAGATTGACAATCTGACTCAGCAGACCGCCATGGGTAATCATTACACCCTTAGGTTGACCCGTGGTACCGGAGGTATACATCAATGTTGCTAAGTCATCGCGGGTAATGGCTACCGCCCGCACTGTACCGTACTGTCCTTCGGTAAAAACTTGAGCAAAGTTCAAAAGCCGCAGAGGAAAATGTTCAAGCTCTGGCGCTTCCGCACTCAACAGAACAACGGTTTTTACTTGGGTATCCGCTAAGCCATCTTGAAGTTTGCGCAGGGTAGCCAAGTTTTCAATCAGCAGGAGAGTTGAACCACTGTCACGCAAAATGTAAAGAAGCTCTTGGGCATTAGCGGTACCACTGCGAACGACATTAATGGCACCGGCCATTATGCTTCCTTGATCGGCAATCAGCCAGCGGGGACTATTGTCAGCAAATAGAGCCACGCGATCGCCAGCAGCAACACCCAGGGCTTGCAGGCCGGCAGCAAAGCGTTGGATGCGTTGATAAAGCTCACTGTAGGTAATGCGAGTAGCGGGGTCTTCGTAGGGGGCATGCAGTGCCACTACATCGCCATGGCGTTGCGCCAATAGGGGCCACATTTCCGGTAGCGACTGGAGGGTTTTGTAGGGCAAAAAGTGATCGGGTAACGGCGCATCCTGGGGTAACCCGCCAGGGGGAGTGTAGGTGTGGGCTGCACTCGTCATTTGTCTGACTCCAGACGCAACACCTAGATAATAAGGCCTCAATAGCATAGCTCATGCAGCTTTAATAATTTCAATATGAGATCATCAAGTTAGCGACTTTCAAACAGTGCTATGGTGCCTTTTGTCCTTGCCTCAGCCTCTCCAGCGCGGCGCCGGTTGCTGCAACAGATTGGCATTGATCCAATTGTTCAACCCAGTAACTTTGATGAGTCGGTTATTCAAGCAACAACGCCGATAGAACTCGTGCGATTGCTGGCACGGTGTAAAGCAGAAACCGTGGCTCAAACCCACCTACCCCCGGCCTTAATTTTGGGCTGCGATTCTGTATTGGTGCTGGGGGGGGAAATTTATGGTAAGCCTGCCTCAACAGAGGTGGCGATCGCCCGCTGGCAACGAATGCGTGGTCAAACCGGGCACCTACTCACCGGTCATGCCTTGATTGATCTGGCACAGGGGCGCACCTGTGTGGAGGTGGAGTCCACCCAAGTGGTTTTTGCAGATATTAGCGATGCCGAAATTGCCGCCTATGTAGCTTCTGGTGAACCGCTTGCCTGCGCAGGCTGTTTTGCCCTTGATGGCCAAGGCGGTGCCTTTGTCGAGAAAATTATCGGTACCCCCAGTAATGTCATTGGCTTGAGCTTACCCCTACTGCGGCGGATGTTGCTGAGTTTGGGATATACGCTTCCAGCCCTGCAAAGCAAGAAGTAAAAATTAGCCTAGACAAGTCTAAATGCTTAGGGTATGCTAAGAGATTGCGAGTTAAGGAACTGTCATGAACGCCCAAGACATTATTCGCTCGATTGAAGCGGAGCAAATGAAGACTGACTTGCCCGTGATTCATGTGGGCGATCGCGTTCGGGTCGGAGTTAAAATTCAAGAAGGCGGCAAAGAGCGCGTCCAGCCCTATGAGGGAGATGTAATTGCCATGCGGGGTACAGGAATTAACCGCACAATCACGGTACGTCGTGTCTTTCAAGGGGTGGGCGTTGAACGTGTCTTTTTGCTACATTCGCCACGAATTGATAGTATAAAAGTAATTCAGCGGGGTAAAGTCCGTCGTGCCAAGCTTTACTACCTGCGTAACCTTGTGGGTAAAGCTTCCCGTATCAAAGCACGGTTTGATCGCTCGCTGTAAGCAGCCTTGCGTCCTTAGTTCAGTTGGTAGAACGTCGGTCTCCAAAACCGGATGTCGGGGGTTCGAGTCCTCCAGGGCGCGTTTCCTAGACTCAATTAAGTCAATCTATCTTTGTTGCGTGGGTAAAGCCACTAGCTTCTGACGATCGCTCCCCTGAAATTGCAGGACAGTGTGTGCCAGTTCCAACAATTGCAGTTCAGGGGGATAATGCCGTTCCTGCTTGAGACGTTGAATGTCCTGTTTCCCCAGTTGCCAGTGCAACCGTTGGGCCAGAGCCAGTAGGATATCACCGCGATCAAGGATGCCAGCCACCGCATCCGCAGGGGTTAAAACAGTAACAAAGCGTTGCTGTTGCTCCTCTAGGGTACAAACCGCCTTGGCGAGGGAATCGGCTTCTTTAAGGGTAGGGATTGCCCGCAGGGGTACGGCCAATTCCTCCACAGGAGTCACTTCCCAGCGGCTGCGCTCCACATGGCTCAGGGCGTGGGGATCCAAATAGCCCCGATAGCGCCCCTCAGTGGCAACAAAATAAGCCGTGGGCTGGCGATCGGCCAACAGCAGATAGCGATCGGCAAACTCCCGCAGTGATAGCCTTCCCTCGATAACGCGAAAATCCCGTGTCATGGCATCAGCGGCCGTCAGAGTGAGCAGTGCTTCTTGGAGCTGGCCGAGGCGATGGTAAAGCGTGGCATTTTGCAAGGCAAACCAACCCAAAAGTGCCAACCACAGCCCATTGCCACTGCCAAGGAGAGTGACAAAGAGACCAAAACTAATGGCCAGCCAGCTCAAGAGCTGTCCTGATCGCGCTGCCCAGCGCATCCCCTGAAAGCGATTGCCCGTCAATTTCCAAACGGCGGCCTTAAGCACTTGGCCACCATCGAGGGGAAGCCCCGGCAAGAGGTTAAAGACCCCCAAGACAAAGTTAATATGAGCTAGATAGCGCAATAGTTCATGGAAGGGGTCATCCGCTGGCAGTAAAATGGCTGCTCCCTGCAACAGGGCAAAAAGGGCAAAACTGACCAAAGGCCCAGCGATCGCCACCTGAAACGCTTGACCGGGGGTATTGGATTCTCGCTCAATGGCCGCCATGCCACCAAAGAGAAAGAGGGTAATCGAGCGCACCGTGATCCCTTGGCAGCGCGCCACCAAGCTGTGCCCCAACTCGTGAAGGAGCACTGAGGCAAACAACAGCAGGGAAACCACAAATCCCATTCCCCATACCCATGCCCCCCATTGCGGGTATGTGGCCTGCCAGTCACTGCCATTGAGAAATGTAAACAGCAGAATGACGAAAAACCACGACCGATCAATATACAAGGGGATGCCAAAGACACGCCCCACCTGCCAACCTTGTCCCATGCTGACCTCAGTGTGCATTGCGCTCTCTTTCTATTATTGCCTCAGCGTCTAATAGGGCGGGGCTTAACAATAATTCATGTCTAAAATGTTACGCTTTCATTCTTGTCCTAAAATAAAGGCAACGCTGCTGGAGGATGGCGCGATGGTAACGGCGTCTGCCAATGGTCATGCGTTAGAGGTACCTACAGATTCCTTTTGGCAAGGGGTGCAGAAATTTGCCTCCTACTTGTTGTGGTCACTGTGTCTCTCGCTGCTACTGAGTCTTTTCCTGAGCCTGATTGGCTACTGGTTCAGCGCTATCTTTGGAATACCAGTACTACCCTTCGTTTTGATTGTTGTCTAGTGTTGTGGGGAGCTGCAGATGTGGGGTTTACTTATTACTTGGATTGTTACCAGTGTTAGCTTGTTTATTGTGTCGCGCCTCTCGTTTTTGGGCGTAGAAATTGATAAATTCACAACTGCTTTGTGGGCGGCTATTGTCTTTGGTTTGTTGAACGCCACCTTGGGAGCGGTCCTGAAGTTCTTTACATTCCCCTTTATTTTTCTTACGTTTGGCCTATTTGCCCTCATTATTAATGCTGCTATTTTTGCCCTTGCCGCTGCGTTTGTCGATGGGTTTACCTTGCGCAATGGCTTTTGGAGTGCCCTCTTAGGCTCAATTGCCCTCACTGTCATCAATTCAGTTTGCTTTAACCTACTCGGTCAGGCAAGTCTGCTGTAGGGTGGCTAAATAGCCGCGAGGGGTAATCAGCCAATTGTGGAAGCGACGGGTGCTGGCATTCCCAATGAGAACCAAGCTAAACATATCCACCGTTTCCGGTTGCAAAGCGCCAAGGGTTGTCAGGGTAATCTGCTCCTCAGGGCGGTAAGCGGCACGAACGATCGCTACCGGTGTCTGTGACGAGCGATATTCTAAAAAAATGGCTTTGGCAGCCACTAATTGATGCCGGCGCTCGCGCGAACGTGGATTGTAGAGGGCAGTTACAAAATCCGCTGCCGCTGCTGCCCGTAGGCGTTGCTCAATGACGGGCCAGGGGGTCAGGCGATCGCTGAGGCTAATAGTGCAAAAATCGTGCATTAGGGGCGCTCCCAAGCGAGCCGCAGCAGCATTGACGGCACTCACTCCCGGAAACACCTCCACTGGAAGGTTGCTGACCCCTGCTTCTGCCAATAGCTCTAGAACTAGTCCCGCCATGCCGTAGATGCCACAATCTCCGGAAGACACCACTGCCACATTCAAGCCCCACTGAGCCAGATCAATTGCTGCTTGGGCGCGTTGTCGTTCTTGGGTAATTCCATAGGCGGCCACCATCTGTCCGCTCCGCCGCAGGGGAGCGAGTAATTCAAGGTAAAGCTCGTAGCCCACAAGAATATCAGCGGCCAAAAGGGCAGAGCGTGCTGCGAGGGTCAGTTGATCCAATGCTCCTGGACCAATACCAATGAGGCTGAGGGAACCTTGACGGGGAATGAATTCTCGCTCTGCTTGGGCAATGGCGATTGTCACCGCCCCCGGCTCACCCTCTTGACGGTAGATCTGCTTAGGCACAATTAAACAGCCCCGATCACTGGCTAGCACTGCCGCTGCTTCAGCCACACTGGGCGTTCCCATTTCTGCCGCCACAATTGCTGAGGGAGTTGGTACGGCAACAGGCGCCAATTCTTGGGCGGGAAACCAGCGGCTTGGCCAATCATGCGCCTGAGCCACTTGATATAACCCTTCCTCATCTGCTTTGCGATCAATACTGGCAAGGCCAGCGATCGCCAGTGGGCTTAGCCCCGCTTTGGCAAGAGTCCAATCAACCGCTTGCTGAATCAAACTTGAGGATGTTCCCCGTTCACAGCCAATGCCTAGCCACAGTACCCGTGGATGCCAAGCCACACCTGATCCTAGAGCAGGGGGTAACGCTTTTTCAGTAATCCAAACGGCATTTTCTAGGGGTGGAGTGCTGACAAACTCAACGGCTTGATCTGAATTGAGCGCCGTGCGCCACAGAGAACTGCCACAGGTTTGATACACGCGCAGCGGCTTTCCCTGGGCCTGTTGGCAGGCGACCCCATTCCAGTCTCCCGCTCCCCGTTGCCAACCCAAGGCCGTCCCCCAGCAATCCACGGCAAAGTAGCCCTGAGCATGGCTGGCTCCCGTCAGAATGGGGGTTGCCCCAATAGCTGCACTGAGGACTTGACACAGGCGATCGCCCCCCGCCCCATGCCCGCCGAGCAAACTCACCATCCACCGGCCATCCTCAGACAGAACGCAAACCGCCGGGTCTTCCCTTTTATGGGTCAAAAGGGGTGAGATCAAGCGAACGACAGCACCACAGGCCAAGGCAAAGATCCAAGCCCGATAGTGGCACCAGTATTCCTGCAGATGTACTGCAAGGGGGCGATCGTAGGTTTGCACCCCAGGGTGTGTTGATTCTAAACGGCTGGGCACCCAGATGCTCAAAGCAATCCCGGTGGCAACAATCCGCTGGAGTTGCAACAGTCCTTGACTCGTGGGGGCGATCGCCCCAATGGGTTGAAAATTATCTAGCAGTGGCATGAATTAAACATCAAATTGATAGCGCACTGCCCCTGTTTCTGGATCGTTAAACACATAGGCGTAGCCGAGCCGCTGAGCTTCAAACAGTAACTCTTCAACTTGTTTGGCATCAAAACCAGTATAAAGGGCGGCTTGTGCCGCAGAGAGGACTCCCCCCTGCTCTTTGGCCACTTGGAGTAAGCGGTGTAGGGCAGTGGTTTGAGCCTGTTCTTCCAGTGCTAAATACTGCCCTTTCAAGTATGTATTGCGCTGATCTACCATCCCCGGAATCAAAAAGAGATCAATAAGTTGACCCACACCACAAAAGCCAAACGTAGTTAGATAGAAAAAACCTACCATGGGCTGACCGACGTAAAAGCGCTGCACGCCACAAAAACCCATGAAGCAGAAAGCCCAGAGCAGGTAGGCAACCCCCACGTTCAAAAAATTTGGCTGTGGTTGCCCTCGTAGGTAATCGGTTCCGCGGTGGAGTAAGTGTCCCATGACTCTAGGAGGATGTTGGTATTTCTCATCCTAACCCAAGTTTTTTGAAGTGTTGAGGGGGGCGATCGCCCCCCAAAAGAGGCCTCTAAAAATTCGGCTGATGGCGAATCAAGTTCAGAAACTCCTCACGGGTCTTTTGATCCTCACGGAAGACCCCCAGCATCGAACTGGTCACCGTCCAAGAGCCGGGTTTTTGGACACCGCGCATCACCATGCACATGTGGCTGGCTTCCATGACCACCGCTACACCCTGCGGAGCGAGAACCGTTTCAATGGCCTCGGCCACTTGACGGGTCAGGCGCTCCTGCACTTGCAGCCGCCGCGCATACATTTCCACAATCCGTGCCAATTTGCTGAGACCAATCACCCGCTGGTTGGGGATATAGGCCACATGGGCTTTGCCAATAAAAGGCAACATGTGATGCTCACAGAGGCTAAAGAAGTTAATGTCGCGCACCAAGACCATTTCATCGTGGCCTTCATCAAAAATCGCACCGTTGACAAGGGTTTCAAGGGACTGACTGTAGCCACTGGTAAGAAATTGCATGGCCTCAGCGACCCGCTTGGGGGTTTTTAGTAACCCCTCGCGATCTGGATCCTCACCCACATTCAGCAAAATTGTGCGCACTGCGGCCATCATTTCTTCCTTAGCAATATCTGGAGGGGGTGGGTGAAGAATCGCTTCTTTGCCTTGGTGAGTGTTGCGATCCGGCAGGATCGCCGGAGTGGTCGCTTTACCGTTGATGATCGAATCGGGCATATTGAACGTTGTCATAGAAAGATTGACAAGTGAAGGACAAAAGGAGCCTAGAGGGTTCCGCCAAGGGGCATGACCACTAGCTCTTCAACAAAAGCCGTTTGCGGCAATTGAGTCGTGTACAAAATCGTGTCAGCAACGTGTTCGGGAGTTAGCATCCCCGTGCGGTCAAAGTCTCCAGCGACACCTTCCCAAATGGGGGTGTCAACGGCGCCGGGACAGATGGCAATCACGCGGATACCGTGAGCGCGTTCTTCAGCCGCCATTGTTTTAGTCAAAGCCATGAGGGCAAACTTCGAGGCACAGTAGGCGCCCCAGTCGGGAAAAACTTGGCGTCCAGCAATTGAAACAACATTTACTATCGTACCGCACTGGCGAGACCGCAGTTGCGGCAGTACCGCTTGGGAGCAAATGAGGGCACTGGTGAGGTTGACATTGAGCATCTGCTGCCAGTCCGCCAAGGGTTGATCAATCAGGGGAACGGTTCTGGCCATGCCCGCATTATTCACAAGCACATGGACATCCCCAACGCTAGCGAGAATCTCATCAAGGCGCGATCGCAGGGGTTCAGGATCGCTAAAGTCCACGCTAAAGGTATGGGCTGTAACGCCACAGGCGACCACTTGGGCATGAACAGCAGCCAGTTTGGCGGGCGATCGCCCCAACAGTACGACATTAAACCCCGCTTGGGCAAATGCAATGGCTGTGGCTGCCCCAATGCCACTGCTGGCGCCGGTGATTAAAACTTGTTGGGTCATACCGCTTCGCTAAATACCCCCATGCGTCGGAACTTTTGGTAACGCAACTCCCGCCGTTCACTACTGCTGAGGGCTTGCACTTCAGCTAAATTCCGCAATAGAGCAGCTTTGAGGTTTTCCGCTGCCTCTACGGGGTTGCTATGGGCCGCCCCCACCGGTTCGGGCACAATTTCATCAATAATTCCCAGCTTCAGAAGGTCGCGAGCCGTAATTTTCAGAGCTTCCGCCGCTTGGGGCGCTTTTTGAGCATCGCGCCAGAGAATGGCAGCACAGGCTTCTGGGGGCGCCACACTATAGACGGCATGTTCAAACATCAGCAGGCGATCGCCCACCCCAATGGCCAAGGCTCCCCCTGACCCCCCTTCACCAATCACGGTGCAAATAATGGGCACCTCAAAGCGAAACATCTCCCGCAGATTGTAGGCAATGGCTTCCCCTTGGCCAAACTTTTCTGCATCCACCCCCGCCCAAGCCGCTGGCGTGTCAATAAAAGTAAGGATGGGCATTTGAAAGCGATTCGCGTGCTCCATCAGACGCAGGGCTTTGCGATATCCCCCCGGGGATGCCATGCCAAAATTGCGCGCCACATTGTCCTTGGTGTCTCGCCCCTTTTGCTGACCTAACATCACCACCGGCCGACCATTGAGCCGACCAATCCCACCGACAATAGCAGGGTCATCACTGCCCCGGCGATCGCCATGGAGTTCAATCCACTCTTCACTAATGGCTTGAATGTAATCCAACGTGCTGGGACGGCGCGGATGGCGAGCCACCTGTAGCGTTTGCCCAGGGGTCAACTTACTAAAAATTTCATAGCGCAGTTGCTTGGCGCGCTCCTCCAGTTCACGGATTTGCTCCGAGACATCAACGCCAAACTCTGAGGACTTATCCCGCACCTGCTGAATTTGGGCTTCTAGCTCCACGAGGGGCTTTTCAAATTCCAACAGAAGCGTGCGACGTTCGTTTGCCATAGGCGATTGGGTTCCTTTTAGTTTGACTGAGGGTTCAACAGCAGCGGCTTAAATCCGTGTTTACGGGAGACTTCGCCGATTTGCTCCATCTTTTCGACGGTAATTTGATTACGTCCCCAAGAGAAATTGGTGTACCAGCCCTCAAAGTCTAGAAGCATGGCCTCCGCAAAACAGGCAAACATCTGCCGCGAGGGCACGTCCATATTCACAATTTCCATAATTTTCCAGTCAATATCGAGGGCGTGTTCGACAATGCCACCATTAAGGACATGAATCTCCGGGTGCTGAATTTTGCTGCCCATATTTTTGGGGTAGCCACCATCAATCATCAGCGAGGGGCGCTTTAACTGCTCAATGCTCAGCTCAATCCCCCTGGGCATACTGGCCACCCAAACCACAATATCCGCAAGTGGCAGTGCCTCCATCAGGTCGAGGATTTTGCCCCGTCCCAACTCGGCTTGGAGATGCAGTAAGCGATCGCGATTGCGTGCCACCAGTAACAGATCTTGGACATCCAAGCGACGATTTAACCAACGGCAGACAGCACTGCCAATATCTCCTGTCGCTCCACAGACAGCCACAGTTGCCTGACGCAAATCAATCCCCACTTGCGGAGCCGCCTGCTCAATTTGTTGGCAGATGATATAGGCCGTGTGGGTATTCCCTGTCGTAAAGCGACGAAAGTCTAGCTCAATGTTGCGCACGTGGGATATTTTCTCCAGATCAAAGTTTTCAAAGATGATCGAGGAGAAGCCCCCCAACGCCGTAATGTCAATATCGTGTTTTTGGGCATGAGCCATGGCGTTAATAATTTTGCGCGTTGCCGCTTTTACCCGCTGGTTGGCCAGCATTTCCGGCAAGAAGCAGGACTCAACGTATTTGCCATAGATAGTTTTGCCCGTTATACTCGTCACCGTGATCTCATCGACGATCTGAGGCGGTGCCATACACCAAAATTCCAAGCCCTGGTCGGCATATTCGGGATAGCCTAATTGATGGGCAACAGCTTGGGCGTGCTCCAGATTCGTCAGATGACCAATTAATCCAAACATACAAGCGTGCGGTGACTAGAACGTAACGATAGATGAAGCCACCATTATGCCGCAGTTAGGCCATAAACCGACATCTTCATAATTTCGCGGGTGGTAAAGCCAATATTTTCTAGGGCACCGCTGTACTGAATCATGAAGTCTTCTACAAGAGCCTCTTTTTCCATGCCGAGCACTTTGGCATCCGCTTCCACTTGGTTGAGCATCTTCCAGACCAAGGGCAGGTTGGCGCGATTGGCTTCTTCAATTTCTGCTTTGACCGTCTCGAAGTTTTCTTTTAGCCAGATTTCGCCAAAGTTGAGGTGGCTGTATTCGTCCTTAACCACCCCCTCAGTAATTTTGCGGGCAAAGGGATCCGCCATTGGAATGTAGATGTTGTAAGCAGCGATCGCGAAGCACTCAATAATCAGAGCTTGAATGAGAAGGCAAGTTGCAATTTTCCCCTCTGCGATTGCGGCTTGAAAGTTTCCATGCAGTTGGGCAAAGAATTCTTGGGCAAAGGTCATATCTGGCGTCACGCTGAGGTTGCGACCACAGGCTTCAAACCCCTTTCTATGGCGGGCTTCCATTTTGGCAAGACGGGTGAGTTCTTCTTGGTGTTGTGGCAGCAGCTTGGCTAGGTCAATGTAATTGTCGTGAGCTTGCTGTTCACCTTCAATGACAATGGCGTTGATGCGGCTATAGGCCTCCTTGTAGCGATCGCTGTGGTAGTCCAACTCAGGTGTAGCGGTAGCCGTTGTCATTGTGAACTCTCCTGGACACAGATTTATTAGAAATTATTGAGGCACTAGGGCTTTCGCTATCATACCGCAGCAGCGATCCCTTGACGAGGGGCAGCGTGCCAGAGATTTTTGAGTTCCTGAATAGGTGAATCTCTATGCACCGATAGCGCTAAAAACTCCTCCTATTGCCTGAGGGTGGTATTTCTGGCAATGGTTGAGCAGAAGGCGCTACCGCCCGGATAGGGCCATTGTAATCAATGCGAATCATCGGATTGCTTGGGTCGGGGTTGACCGTGACAATACTTTCAATGGTTGGCGGTGCCGCAGGTGGCCCCCCTAGAAAGCGAAAGGTAAACGTACCATCGCCATTGTCCACGTAGGGGGATTGACTAGCAGGCCCAAACATCGCTGCTTCAGCGCGGTAGCGACTCAGCCCGCCATTGGCTCGCTCTGCTGCCTGCCGCGCCCAATTCCGTGCCCGCTGTAGGACGGGATTATCTACCCCAAAAGGATTAAAGTTTTCCCGGGGCGGTGGCTCTGTCTGTGCCAGCACCGCAGGGACACCTGTTAATGCACAACACAGAATCAAGCTTGATGGAATACGGCCAAAGGACATGAAGACCCACCCTTGACTTTGTCTAGCAAAATTTACTTAATGGTTAATGACGACGATCCATTACCTTGGTTTCAAAGATTCTCCTAGAGTAATACTGATTGTTTTCCTTTGGGGAGAGTCCTACAACAGGATGAGGAAGTCCGTAATAGACGGATGCCCCGCCCCTATTGATACAATGGATAAAGTGATAGGGTAAAACAATCGCATGAATTACACCCACTGCGGTGTGCAATTCAAAGTCTAGAGGGCATAATCTGAGTTAACCTATGAGTGATGAAACCATAACCAACCCTACTGCTGAAACCGAAAAAGGCGAAGTTACTCCTGATGTTGTTGAAAATCATGCAGAAGCCGCCACGAACGAAGAGGGTCAAACGTCTGAAGCGGCCTCTGCGGATACTCCTGCGGAAGCAGCGGACTTGCTAGAGAAAATTGCTGCCCTTGAAGCTGCCAAGGCTAGTCTTTCCCAAGTGGTGGAAGAGCGCAATAGTCAATATATGCGCCTTGCCGCCGACTTTGAAAACTTCCGCAAACGCACCCAGCGGGAAAAAGAGGAGCTAGAGCTACAGATCAAATGCAGTGTCATTGCTGATTTATTGCCTGTGGTGGACAGCTTTGAGCTAGCCCGCACCCACATTCAAACCGAAACAGAGGCGGAAGAAAAAATTCACCGCAGCTATCAGGGGGTTTACAAGCAACTGGTGGAGTGCCTCAAGCGCATTGGTGTTTCGGCGATGCAGGCCAAAGGCAAGCCCTTTGATCCCAATCTCCATGAGGCGGTGCTGCGGGAAGCAACAAGTGAACACCCTGAAGGGACAGTCATTGAAGAACTGAAGCGGGGGTATATGCTCGGCGATCGCGTGTTGCGGCATGCCATGGTCAAAGTGGCCGCTCCTCCTGAAGAGGGGAGTGCTAGCGACACAAATCCCACCAATGATGTAACGGACGTATAGGGGCACTTTGAGGGAATGCCACGCCGCTACTACATCACCACCTTTGGCTGCCAAATGAACAAAGCAGACTCCGAGCGGATGGCCGGGGTCTTGGAAGCCATGGGTTTAGAACCGGTCGCTCAACCAGATGACGCCGATGTTTTGCTCTACAACACCTGCACGATTCGCGACAACGCGGAGCAGAAACTCTATTCTTACCTAGGGCGGCAGGCCAAGCGCAAGCATCAAGACCCCACCCTAACGCTGATCGTTGCCGGTTGTGTGGCTCAACAGGAAGGAGAGCAACTGCTGCGGCGAGTTCCTGAGGTGGATCTGGTCATGGGGCCACAGTATGCCAATCGCCTTGGTGAACTGCTTGAGCAGGTGTGGAATGGCAGTCAAGTGGTGGCAACAGAGCCACTGCACATTGTTGAGGATATTACCAAACCCCGGCGCGATAGCACGGTCACTGCTTGGGTCAATGTGATCTATGGCTGTAATGAACGCTGTACCTACTGTGTGGTGCCTGGAGTACGGGGGCAGGAGCAATCCCGTCGACCAGAGGCAATTCGCGCTGAAATTGAGGAACTGGCGGCTCAAGGTTATAAGGAAGTGACCCTCCTTGGGCAAAACATAGATGCCTATGGCCGCGATTTGCCGGGAATTACCCCAGAGGGACGGCGGCAGCACACGTTTACGGATTTGCTTTACTACATCCACGATGTGCCTGGGATTGAGCGAATTCGCTTTGCCACTAGCCATCCCCGCTACTTTACGGAGCGCTTGATCCGAGCCTGTGCTGAACTCCCCAAAGTGTGTAAACACTTCCACATTCCTTTTCAATCAGGGGATAATGAGATTCTCAAGGCAATGGCCAGGGGCTATACCCGCGAGCGTTACCTGCAAATTATTGAAACCATTCGCCGTTATATGCCGGATGCTGCTATTAGTGCGGATGCCATTGTTGGTTTTCCTGGCGAAACGGAAGAACAATTCCAACGCACACTGGATTTGGTGGCGGCGGTGGGTTTTGACCAACTGAATACAGCAGCCTATTCCCCGCGTCCGAATACACCAGCGGCCACTTGGGAAAATCAGGTGCCAGAGGAGATTAAAGAAGATCGCCTCCAACGGCTGAATCATCTAGTGGCTACGATCGCTGGCGATCGCTCCCAACGCTATCTCGGACGGGAAGAGGTGATCCTTGTAGAGGGAGTAAATCCCAAGGATTCGCAACAAGTCTATGGCCGCACCGATGGCAACCGCCTCACGTATCTGCCCGGCGATATTGAAACCTTACGGGGACAACTGGTGCGTGTCCGTATTACCGAGGCACGAGCCTTTAGCTTGAGTGGCGTGCCCCTTGCGGAGCATTCATTGGTTGGCTCTTAGATTGCGCAAATGACTTCGTTGCGGCAGAGGGTGGGATCGACGTAGGGCAGCATTGGTTTATCGCCGACATAAATCCCTAGTCCTTGGGCGGTACGAATTAAAAAGCTATCGGGATCCACATGGCGTGGGCATTTAGCAACCACATCGGCAATGGGAACAGTGACGACTTGCCCTGCCTGCCATGCCACCATTCGATCAAATGTCCCTTGGGCTGCAAGATCCACAGCAGTATGGCCCATACCTGCTGCCAGTAGCCGATCCATGGCCATGGGAGCACCCCCCCGTTGAATATGACCAAGAACTGAGACCCGCAATTCAATCGGGATCGGACTATACTGGGCAATTTTATCGGCAATATAGTGGGCAATACTGGAATAGTGGCAATGGTTGGCGTCTTGCTCTAGGGCTTTGGCACCTTCGGCAACCACAATGAGGGCAAATTTGCGTCCCCAGCGATCGCGCAACTTCTGGAGATGCTGGCAAATGCCTTCAATGGAGTAGGGAATTTCTGGAATCAGGATTATATCGGCACCCCCAGCAATTCCTGAATACAGGGCCAAATGACCAGCGGTACGCCCCATCACTTCCACCACAAATACGCGGTCATGGCTAGCAGCGGTGGAGGTAATCCGACTCAGGGCTTCGACAACGGTATTGACAGCAGTATCAAAGCCAATGGCGCGATCGGTCAGAGCCACGTCGTTATCAATAGTTTTCGGCACCGCAAGGAAGTTCCAGTTTCCCTTCTGAGCCAGTTGATGTAAAATTTTCAGGCTACCATCGCCACAGATGGCAATGAGGGCATCCAAGCCCAATTCATTGTACCCGGCAATAACTTCATCGGCACGGCCTAGGGTATCGCCCCTATTGATTGCTCCGAGAATCGTTCCTCCCATGTTGAGTAAGACATCCATTCCACCGAGGCCTTCTGCATTGAGGGGAATTGCCTTACGCTCAATTAGCCCCTGGGTGGCATGGAGGATACCAAGAACCTCCCAACCGTAACTTAAGGTGGCATGGGCAACAATGGCACGGATGGCTGTATTTAGACCCGGGCAATCTCCGCCACTGGTAAATACACCCAGTCGTTTGCGGCTGATACTCATGAATGATTTGCTCCCTGTACGAACAGTTTTGGCCTCAAAGCCTGCCTCTGTGCCTTGCCTTACAAGGGCACCGTCAATATCCTAGGGAAGTTGATATCCTCCCCAGCCTAAAGGCCAGAGAGTGCTACTGCGCTCAAGCGGAGCTTAAGTCGCTTCGGTGGGTTCCTAGGCCGAGTGCGTATCCGCTGCTCGTATCTCCACAGGCGTCACTTCCGGCATGCCCTGCCGTAGGTCGGCGTGGTTGTTGCCGACAGCAAAATTATAGAACGGCTCTGCCGTTCGCGCTATCCTTCCCTGCCCTGTTAGCTGGCTGCTTGCCGCGCACCGGATCCATTGCCCTTGGAAGATGGCGTTCACAGGTTGCAACATCTTTTTAGGTGGAAGGAGATCAGCTAAGCTAGTGATTTATGCAAATTCCTCACTTACACCCCGATACCATTGAGGCGGTGCGCCAAGCGGTCAACATTGTTGATGTGGTGGCCGAGCATGTTGTTTTGCGCAAACGGGGGCAAGAGTACGTTGGCTGCTGTCCGTTTCACGAGGAGAAAACTCCCAGTTTTACGGTCAATCCTGTCAAGGGTTTTTACTACTGTTTTGGCTGCGGCGCCGGCGGCAATGCCATCACGTTTTTGATGGAACTGCAAAAGCGCTCCTTTGCGGAGGTGGTACTGGAACTTGCCCAACGGCATCAGATTCCGGTGCGTACCCTCGATAGTGAGCAAAAACAGGCACTGCAAGCTCGCCTTTCGCTCCAAGAGCAGCTCTATGAGATTCTGGCGATCGCCACTAGTTTCTATGAACACGCCCTGCGGCAACCCATTGGCCAAACGGCGCAAGACTATTTACAGTGGCAACGTCACCTAAAAGAGGACACCATTCAACAATTTCGCTTGGGCTATGCGCCTGCGGGTTGGCAAGTGCTCTATACGTACCTTGTGGAGCAAAAGGGATACCCTGCTGCTTTAGTCGAGCAGGCGGGCTTGATTATGCCGCGGCAAACGGGGGGCGGCTACTATGACCGCTTTCGCGATCGCCTGATGATCCCAATCATGGATGCCCAAGGACGGGTGGTGGGGTTTGGCGGTCGTACCCTTGGCAACGCAGAGCCAAAGTACCTCAACTCCCCCGAAACCCCCATTTTTAACAAAGGGCAGCTCCTCTTTGGCCTTGATAAGGCACGCCAAGCCATTGTCCAAAAAGATCAAGCGATTGTGGTTGAGGGCTATTTTGATGTAATGGCGCTGCACCAAGCCGGCTTTACCCAAGCGGTGGCCAGTTTAGGCACTGCCCTCAGTCAAGCCCAAATTAAGTTGCTGCTGCGCTACACCGAGTCGAAGCAAATTATTCTCAACTTTGATGCTGACCCGGCGGGCCAGCGGGCTGCTGATCGCGCCATTGGCGAGGCTGCGGATTTGGCCTATCGCGGCGATTTGCGACTACGCATTCTCACATTGCCGGCCGGCAAAGATGCGGCTGACTTTTTTACGGATGACGGAGAATCCCTAGAGGTACGGCGCGATCGCTACCAAACCCTCTTGGAGCAAGCCCCTCTCTGGATTGAGTGGCAAATTCAGAACATCATCCAACAGTACGACCTCAGTCAAGGGGATCAATTTTATGAAGCCACTCAAGCCCTGAGTCGTCTTTTGGGAAAACTCCCCAATGCTGCCCTGCGCAGTCACTATATTCACTTCTGTGCTGAGCAATTAGCAGGCTCCGATACCCGTGCGGTGCTCCGCCTTGAAGAATCCCTGCGCCAACAGGTGCGCGGTGAGCGTTGGCACGGGCGATCGCAAAAATGGCAACGTCCAGCGGACTATAATCTGCGGCAAGCGGCTGAAGAACAGCTACTGCGCCTCTACCTCCACCGTGGAGAATATCGCCTCCTGATTCGACAGACGCTGAAAGCACGGGATATAGAATTTAGCTTCTCTCACCATCGTTGGCTGTGGCGGCAGATCTTAGCCATCGAAGAAGAACACTGTGCAGGTTTTGATCCCTATACCGCTGAGTGGCCACTACATTCACCAACCGAGACCGGAACGCAACTAACGGACTTAGATCTAGTCACGTCTCTTTTTGATCGCCTAGAGGCAGCAGAAGAAGCTTCTCTGATCACTCCCCTACTCCATTTAGATGAGACCACCGCCATCAGTCTTAATCGCCCCGAACTGGTAATCCAAGCCGCTGCCGCCGCTCTTGAGCGCATTGACATTGAAAAACGGTGTCGCCACATCCTCCAGTCTTGGCGGGAAACCGTGGCTCTAATTTTAAGTGAATCTCCTGCTCGTGAAACCCTACGCTACTACCTGGATCACCTACTTGCCGATAGCAACAGCAAGATTGATGATATTCCCGGTGTGGCACCAGAGCGGCTAGAGAAACTTGAAAAACTGCGCCATGAGTACTATCAGAATCGCCAATACCTTCAGCAATTGGATCAGCAGCGCTGTCTCTCCTTAGCAGCAATTCGTAGCTATTCTTAGCTATTCTTAAGCGTTACTGTCCTAAGTAAGCTCTCAAGACCTCAGGATTGGTTTGAATCTCACTTGGCGGCCCATCGGCAAGATTTTTTCCCTCCGCCAAGACCCAGATGTGCTGACATAGGGACATGACCACGTCCATGTTATGTTCAATAATCAGAAATGTCACGCCCTCTTGATTCCAGCGGACAATGTGCTCGCAAATTTGATTAATCAAGGTCGGGTTGACGCCAGCGGCTGGCTCATCCAAGAGCACCATGCGGGGACGGTGCATCATCACTCGCGCCATTTCGAGGAGTTTGCGTTGCCCTCCCGACAGTGCACCCGCATAGTCATTGGCCTTAGCCGCTAGCCCCACAGACTCCAGAATTGTCCACGCCCGTTGCCGCAGTTCCTGTTCCTCTTGGCGGATGCGCAGGGGTTGCAGCCAACTATTCCACAACTTCTCCCCGGTTTGTAGTGGGGCAGCTAGGAGCATGTTTTCCAGAACTGAGAGACGTGAGAGCACGCGGGGCACTTGGAACGTGCGCAAGAGTCCCTGAAGCGCCACTTGATGGGGTGGTAAATGACTAATGGGAGCACCATCAAAAATCACACAGCCTTTATCGGGAGTGAGGAAATTGCACAACAGGTTGAATAGGGTAGTTTTGCCCGCACCATTGGGGCCAATGAGACCAGTGATACTGCCGCGCACGACTCGAATTTCCGCATTATCCACCGCACGAATGCCGCCAAAACTTTTGCACAGCCCCGTGGCCACTAGAAGGTCTGAGGGCAGGACTTGACTGACACTGTTAGAGACGGGCACAAGAGAAGGTTCATCGACCAAGGCTGAGTTCCTCCTTTTTGCCCAAAATACCTTGGGGTCGCCACATCATCAAGATAATGAGGACAAGGCCAATCAGCATCATTCGCAGGGCCTCTAAGCGCCCACCATCTAGGGGAATAAAGCGGGTCAGTGCAGTGTAGGCCCAAAAGAGAGCAGCGCCCAAAAGGGTACCCATGTTGTTGCCAGCTCCCCCTAGGACAACAATTGTCCATGCCTGAAATGTAATTAGGGATACAAAGCCGTCGGGGTTAACAAATGTGAGCTGCCAAGCATAAAAAGCCCCTGCCACTGCTGCGATCGCTCCCCCCAATAGCAGCGATTGCATTTTATAGGCAAAGACATTTTTGCCTAAGGCCTTGGCCACCTCTTCATCTTCGCGGATGGCCTTGAGGACTCGTCCCCAAGGGGAATGAATTAAGCGCTCCAACTGCCACACCACCAAGGCCAATACCAAGATCAACAACCACAACAGCCCAGCCCGGTAACTAAAATCCCATAAACCAAGGGTCAAGGCTTTCACCACTAGACCCACTAGGGCAGCAGCCAAGGTATTCAGGGCAATGACAAGCACCGCTGCTTTTTCGGGACGGCAATAATAGCTCATAAGGGCGATCGCCCCACCCAAGGTCACCCATGTCAACACAAAAGGAAAAGTGGCAACTCCCCGACCCAAGCTCAAGGGGAGCAATGCTGCCCACAGGCTAAGGGTACCGGCAATAAACAAAGCAGCATAGCTAGGGAGCAGCCAAGGGGGGCGCGATCGCCCATACCGCCGCTCTAACCAGTGCCACCATTGCCATGCAGCTACTCCAACCACACCCCAAAAGAGGGCAATCATTCCCAACTTGGTCGGCACATTGGGATTAAAGTTGGCAAAGGGCAAGGGAAACCCATAGACACCGCGCCCGCCGCGGGTCAACCAGTCTTCATTGAGGGCAATTAAGCGGACAATTTCTGCCATGCCGATCGTCACAATTGCAAGGTAATCTTCCCGCAATCGCAGTGTGGCAATCCCCATTAAGAAGCCGAGTCCCATGGCCAACACCACCCCGACAAGGACAGCAAAGAACATCGGCACGCCAGCAATGCCCAACAAAATCGTGGTGTAGGAGCCAATGGCCAAAAAGCCAACGTGGCCAAAGTTAATCAAGCCTGTATAGCCCCAGTGCAAATTTAGCCCCAAGCTAAAGAGGGCAAAGGTGGCAGTGAAGATGCCAAGGGAAATGAGATAGCCAACCATTTAGAGCGTTGAAGTTAAAGGCGGTACAGCTCCGCTGCGCTGTTGCGATCGCGCCAAGGGATGAAGGAATCAAATTGAGTATAATATTTTATACACCAGTCCTTGCACCTGTACCTATAGAGCAATTCATCGTTTTTCTGGCACACTGGGGAAGATATACTCCCAGCCCTTATGCTTTGCGTAGAGGGCAGGCTCCTCTGGTCTTGTGACCTTCGCGTTTTATAGTGAGCCGATGCCCTAGGCTCACTTTTTTGACCCCAAAATATCCCCGCAAAGTGTTCATTCTTGAAGTGGTACATTGAGCAGCAAGATTGCCCTTCGGAAGAGCACGGGGCTTCCCGCCGATGAGCTAAAGATGGGTGTTTAAAGCTGTGACCACCCATTTTGAACGGCAACTACAACGTCTGCGCAGTGACTTGCTGCGACTGGGGACACTGGTGGAAAGTGCCTGTCAGTTGGCCTATGGCGTCTTAATTGAGCGACATCTCCTCAGTGTTGAGCCCTTGCTCCAAAGGGAGCGGGAAATTGACCGCAGCGCCCAACAACTTAATCGTGAGGCGATTGCCCTGCTGACGTTGCAAGCTCCGGTAGCTGAAGATCTGCGATTTTTAGTCATGTTGTCGCACCTCTGCTGCGATCTAGAGCAGATTGGTGATCATGCCCTTGAAATTGGCTGTGCTGGTCAAACGCTGCTGCGCTATCCACCTCCGCCCTACCTTGAGGACATCGGCCTAATGTTCCAGCGATCGCAACTATTGTTGTCAGAAGCCCTCTCAGCCCTTGCGAACTTCAATGTGGAGGCAGGACTTGCCTTGGCCAATTGCGACGATGCAGTGGATACCGACTACCAACGCCTCTATGGGCGGCTCTCTGCCCCCTTGATGCCCCAAGAGTCAGTGGAATTGCGCTTGATCCTGCTGCTGGTCATTCGCAACCTTGAGCGCATTGGTGATCACGCCACAACTATTGGTCAGCGCGTCTGTTTCATTGTGCGGGGAGAAGATCCCTAGGAGAAGTTGACGTTTTATGCTCACTGTCCACCCAATTGCGTCCACAACCTTTGAGAATAGAACTAGTCCTAATTCATAAGTGTTTATCGTGCCTATACTCGAACCTGAGGATGGGCGTGCTGGGAGGTAAGGCATGAGGTTAAGCCGTCGTTCTTTTCTGTCCGGTGCTGCGGCACTGACACTAATGCCATGGATTTGGCAAACTACAGGCGGCTCCTTGGCAGACGCTCTTCGCCCATGGCGAGCACTCCTGATTGGCATTAACCACTATCCACAGTTGGCGGGCGTGTCTCCTTTAGCCGGGTGTCTGACGGATGTTGAGCTAGTGAAAAACCTGTTGCTAGACAGTTGGGGACTGGCGGACAGTGACATTACGCTACTGACGGAACAGGCGGCAACCCTCGATGCTCTCCAAGAAACCTTAGACGTGCTGGGGCACTCTGGCCAACCCCTGTTGGTTTACTTTAGTGGCTATGGCACGCGCTGGCAGCAACAACCGGCACTGGTTTTGACAGATGCTACAGCAGCAGGCGAGGGCATCTTACCTCTTGCTGAATTACTGCGTGTCAAAGGAATACAGGTATGGCTCGACACCCGCTTTAGCCCCCCACCCATTGCAGGAGCGACGTTGCGCTGGCGATTTGCCCCATTGCAACCTGTAGAGCCCCGTGGCGCAGGCCAAGTCCCCAAAGAGCATCTGCTCTGGGCAGATTTGGGGGTAGAAACACACCTGAATGGCGTCCCCATGGGACTTTTTACTGCTAGTTTTAGCCATTATCTAGCAGCTTTGGGGGGCGAGCGTCCCTTAACAACCAGCTTCATGTACACAGCCGATGAACTGCGCTGGCAGACGGGGGCAGAAATTTATCTGGTCAGCGATGGACTAGCAGGGAATGTCACCCTATCCCAAGGGTTTGATGGTGTGGTGCAACAGACGGGGCACGATCGCGCGGTTCAAGTCTGGTGTGGCGGCCTTAGTCCTTGGCTATTGGCCTATTGTCATCCTCACAGTCGCTGGAGTACTGCTGACGGTGCCACCGTTGTCAACATCGCGAGTTTTAATGGCCTAATGGCACAGGGAGTTAGCAGTCAGCCTCTGCAAGTGGGCGATCGCCTCTATGAACAGCAGCGACGTTTAGGAAAAAATCTCCGTTTGCAAGTAGCTCTCGACACCAAGCTGAGCAAAATTGAGCGAGTAGATGCCATCAATGCCCTGACCAATGAAGAAAAAGTTGCCGTCCTCAACAGCAGTGACCCCCTGCCGGATGTGGTTCTCACCAAAAGTGAAACAGTGGGCAGCTATGGACTGGAGTGGCCAGTGGGCACCCTACTGCAACACAGTTGTAGTGGCACTAATGAAGCAGCTAAAGCGGGTATCCGTCGCCTGAATCCCTTGCTGAACGCGCTATTGGCGCAGAAATGGCTAACATTAACGCTCAATCCCACCTCTAGTCAAGTGGCCGTGTGTACAACCCTCGAACAAATATCGCCGACGCCAAAGTTGTTGAGCCGTCAATTCTCGATCCGCAGCCCCAATCCCCTCCCTGAGGTACTGGGCACCAAGCTCCCGGCCATGAATTTAGAAACCCCTCTGACCTTGGCTAAGGGAGATACCTGCCGTTGGAGTCTCTACAACTATGGCGATCGCCCCCTCAACATTGTCGCTTTTGCTTGGGATAGTAGTCAGGGGATTCTCCTGCTGCCACTGCAAACGCAATCATGGCAGTTAGGGGTTGCGCCGGGCTTGAATATTCCCCTTTACACTTGGACGCTGAATCGTCCTTGCCAATGGCTGAAGGTGTTTATCATCAGCAGCCACCGCCCCCTTACCCGTTTTAGTCAACTGAGTAGCCACCCTAGCCATTCAGAACCCCTGTTGATTTCTGGCGAGGATAGTCTTGCCTTGGTTTTTGGTCTCCTAACGGATCTCAGCAGTGAACCGGAAGGGAATGAATTTTGCTTAGACGTGCGAGAGTGGTGTACTCAAGGCTTCACGCTGCGGGTAGTCTAGGCCAAGCGCCGCCGCAATAGGGGCTGAATCAGCAGGCTCATTCCTAGGGCAACAGCCAAGAGGATTAATAGGGCAGTCCCCAAGCTCAATGACCCCCAAGGAGCCACCATCACCACATCGCTCAACTGCCAATCGGGATGCAAATAGACATAGCGAATGGGTTCAATGGCCAAACTAAGGGGGTTGAGGCTAGCAATCCACTGCAACCAGCGCGGCATAAACGACAGCGGTACCAAGGCAGTACTGGCAAAGAGTAACGGCAGGTTGATCACAAAAATCACCGCCAACAATTCAATGTGCCCCGGCAAGGCAAAGGTGAGGCCTAGGCTCAAAGCCGTCACGCCAAAGACCAAAATCATCACCGTGGCTAAGACGACTCCAATGCCGGCTGCATTGGGCAGTCCAGTGCCTAGGAGCATCCCCAAGCCGGCGATCGCCGTCACTTGAATTAAACTCAGGGTTGTAATAAACAACGCCGAGGCAAGAACAATCGAAAACCGCGAGGCCAACGGCGCCACCAACAGTCGATTCAAAAAGCCAAACTCGCGGTCAAACATCACGGGCAACCCCGCATTGAGGGCACCACTAAAGGCGGTAAAGACAATAATGCCGGCGCAGAGAAACTGACTATAGTTAGTGCTGTCGCCAAACAGACCCTGGGGCACATTCTGGAAGAGGGCGCCAAAAAGAATCAGCCAAATCAAGGGTTGTACCACTCCCGCCACCAGTGTGGAAGGGCGCCGTTGCAGTTGGATAAACAGGCGACGGGTTAAAGCTAGCGTTTCCTGAACAAATTCAGCGGAGAAAATACCGGGAATAGCCGTTGCTGAAGCAGTGCTCATAACACAACTCTGAGTCAAACCTGCTTTCTAGGGTAGCAAGGCCGCTAAACCTTTGCCGTGCTTTTCTTTTCGTTCTTTTTCGGTTTTGCTGGTGCCACCTGCATTGCCCAGTTGCGGGTGAGGATCATGCGCGGATGAATTAAGCGATGCTGATCAATCAGCCACAACAGCGTGCGATCGCACACCCGCCACACCGCCTCCTGTAAATTTCGCTGAGCCACCTTGCGCAATTCCTCTAGCTCCACCGTCTGACCCCGCCCCGGCTCTAGGCTATCCGCCAGAAACACGACACAACTTAAGGCATCCATGTCCGGTTGACCCAACGTATGATTGGCCACCGCTGCTAAAACCTGCTCATCGGTAATACCAAATTGTTGCCGCGCCACCAAGGCACTGACATCGGCATGGAGCAAGTGGGGATCTGCTTCATCCACGTCTGTAATAGGTAGCCCCGCCTCCTGTGCCATCCTTAACAACCGCTCTGGGGGAAAGTATTTCGCCAAATCATGTAGCAACCCCGCCCAAGCGGCGCGATCCACATCCAAACCGTGGTGTAGAGCTAGCTCCGCCGCCAGCGTCTCTACCCGCAGAATATGTTGGAGTCGGGGTGCTGGCACATTCTCCGTCAGCCATGCTAAAACCTGCTGGCGATCGCACAGGGATTTTTTAGAATCAGTTGTTACAAGGGAAGTCATAGCTAAAGCCACAGCAGGGATGATAAAGTGCTACCCTTGTATCATAACGAAGGCTCTTTTTACAAGGCTGGGAAACAACCCTGAAAACAGTTAAAGCTACTGTAGAGACTGTAAGCAGGATAAACTTCCTCCTTGTGCATTTCGTATTTAAAGAGCTGCAAGGGCTGTAAGCTTTTTGTCAAACTTCCGTAATTTTACGGATAGGGTGAGGCAAAGAAAAAAGAGTATCGTAAAAGTACGAAGTCGTCCTCTCGAATACTGAATCATGCTAGCAGTGGGGGCACAGTCCTGTAAGCTCTGACTGGAAAACAGGTTACCCTATCATCCTTCCCTCCCTGTTGAACCCGCCGTTCATCTCCTTGGCTACCTATGAGTTACTGCTTAAACCCGAACTGTGTCAAACCAGACAACCCCGACGGTGTAGATGTTTGTCAAGCCTGTGGCAGCAAACTGTTGCTGAATGACCAATACAAGGCAATTAAAGTCCTAGGACGGGGAGGATTCGGAACAACCTATCTTGCTATTGACATAAAACTACCTGGCAATCCCAGTTGTGTGATTAAACAATTGCGGCCAGCTGCCACTGCCCCCCATATCTTAGCTATGGCGCGGGAACTCTTTTGGCGGGAAGCGACTACCCTAGGTAAAGTTGGCAACCACCCCCAACTCCCTCGTCTCCTTGGTTATTTTGAAAATGGGGATGAATTCTATTTAATCCAAGAATATGTTAGTGGCCTTACTCTGCAGCAGGAAGTGAAACGCTTTGGCGCTAAAACTGAAGAAGAGGTGAAGCAGGTGTTACAGGAAGTTTTGCCCATCCTTGATTACCTGCATAAAAATGGTGTGATTCACCGCGACATTAAGCCCGCCAACCTCATCCGTCGTGAAATTGACAACAAGCTAGTGCTCATTGATTTTGGTGCAGTTAAAGACAAAGTAACTCAAGCGATGCTGGAAAATTCCCCAGAGCTATCCACATTTACCAGCTTTGCCGTGGGTACACCCATGTATGCACCACCAGAGCAAATGGCTATGCGTCCCGTCTATGCCAGCGATATTTACGCCCTTGGTGTTACCTGTGTTTACCTTCTCACTGGTAAATCACCCAAGGAGATTGAACGGGATTCGCGCACGGGTGAATGGCATTGGAAGCGGTATGTCAAAAATATCTCCCCTGAGTTTGCTGCTCTCCTTGACAAAATGCTAGAGGATGCGGTGAAAAACCGCTATCAAAGTGCAATGGATGTCCTTAGGGATCTAAAACTCCTCGAATCTCAACAAACAACTGCTGGGGCTACCCCTAGCGTTGCTGCAGAGGAGGACGATCTCAGTGATGCCCTCTCAGCTCCGCCCAGTCAAGGCCGAGCCCGGATACCAAGAGTAACCAAACGTTCTAGTAGTTATGCCTCCTCTGTGAGCCAAAATGCCCAAGCAGCTCGATTACGACAATCGCGGATGAGCGGAACTCAACTGGGGGGGCCGCCCGTTGTCGGCGTAGGCCCTGGGCAGCATCTGCGGGCTAAAGTCACCCCCCGAATGACGGCAACACAACTTCTGACAGCTTACAAACGGGGAGAGCGGGATTTTGTGGATGTGGATCTTTCCAACGTTGTCCTCCGCAATGCGGATCTGTCAGGTGCCAATTTTGCCAATGCCAATTTTACAAATGCAGATTTGAAGGGTTGTATTCTTGCAAATGCTGTTTTGCGCGAAGCCAATCTTCAGGGAGCTAATCTGAGTGATGCCAATCTGTGCGGTGCCTATCTGGTGCAAGCCAACTTCGAGAGGGCAAATTTGAAGGGGGCAAAACTGCAGGATGCCTCGATTTCGGGAGCGAACTTTACAGGTGCCGATATTTCTGGGGCAGACTTTAGTATGGTTTCGGGAGTTGTTCAAGGCCAACTTGATCGCGCCAAGAAGAACTGGTTTACAAAGTTACCTAAATAGAGAAATAGAGGGTCAAATTTGCCCCTCTTCTTTTAAGACATCAGACACTTATCGGTTTAAGACATCAGACACTTATCGGAGTCACAACCCGCTGGCCCTACTTCCATGAGGGGTTGGGTATAGCGGGAGAGGGCTTCATGGAAATCATTGACCCGCCTGCGCTGAGCAACAGCAGCAACCTCCTGTTCGTAGCGTTCTTTGCTAATTGGTTCAAAGGGCAGACGCGGGAACGTTTCATGGGCATCAAAGCGCGCCAACAGGGCAGCAGAAATATACCCTTGATCCTCTTGAATAGCTTTGTAAATGGCGTTCGCAAGGGGTTCTATTTCATGTTCCCGCAGTTCAATGGTGGCACTGGTGTTGTGGGTGGTGTAGTGCTGCTGCACCTGCATGTAGAAGTCAAACTGCGCTAGGGCAGAAAACTGGCTAATATCAATGGTATCCGCCTCCGGCAGATCGGCCCAAGAGACAGCTACGGGAATTTCCACAAGCCACTCTGTGCAGCGGGAATCAAAAGGATCATCGAGGAGTTTGCCCGTTTCATCTTTGTCGGACTGGGAGGGAATGATATTGTAGCCAAAGTCGTAGCAGGCCATGGCCACCGGATCGCCTTTGCGGAACGTAATTCGGCGAATGAAGCGTTGGGCTTTAGGGGGATGCCACCCAGGGGAGGCTCCCGTTAGCAGGGATTTAGTACCGGAGGGTTGGACGGTGGTACAACGATTGGGGCGCTTGAGGCCGTGTTGATCGCAATACTCCCAGACGGCCTCATGGACAATGTGCCGCCAGCGCTGCAAAAAGACGGCTTCTTGGGCTTTGAACTCCCGCCCTTGAGCTGTATTGGGTCGTCCCGCTGCCCACCATTCCAGCCATGGCACGCCAAAGGCATGGACAAAGAAATCAAAGAGTCCAGTAAAGCTGACGCCAACAATGGGATCAAGGGTACGGGAGTACTGATAGCGATCGACAACAAAGCGATGGTTGAGGAGAGCCGCAACTGAAAGTGCGCCAGCCCTGAAAGCTTTTTCTTGGGTCAGGGTGTCAGCTGGATCAATTTGATTGAGGTGGATTTCAGCAAGGTTGCAGTGGAAGTCACTGCCGATAATTTCGCCACAGGGATTAAGACCATAGCGAGCTAACCGATGAGTCAGTTCTTTCTCCTCTACATTGGGAAGCAGAGACTGCAAATAGGCTCTCCCTTTTCCTTGGCAATAGGCTTCTAGAAAGTTGCGCTTTTGCTCAGGACTAACCAAAATATCCGCATTGGCGCGGGCTACCGCTTCCCCTGCCCATTGAATGGCTCCTTCTCCTGAATAGAACTGACTGCGCACGGCATTGATGCAGTCCTCAAGGCTGGGCTTGTTATGAAAAACACGGGTGTGGTTGGCCATCCGCAGCGCATCCCGTTGGGGATCAATGCGCCAATTTCCCTGTTCATCCTGTTGCCAAAGATTTTGCTTGGCTTGGGCAAAAGCCTGATCCTCGCTGCTGCCCTGACGCATACCGGCCGATCGCCTAACATTGCCGGCGACAACCACAACGGCTGCCTCATCAATTAACAAACAGCACTCCACGGAGGTCAACTGACGACCTACTGCTGCATTCAACAGTGCGGCACAGCGGTGGTAGAGGTCTGGAAGTTTCACAGGATTGGCAACCCCGCCAAACCCTTTGAGTCGCTCTCCCGTGGGGCGCACGTCGCTAATATCAATTGTCACCTGCACAGCTCCTCCGAGTTGCGAGTTGCTTGCCAGTTCAAGCAGCGTTTGGTAGGATTTGACCCAACCTTGGCGACTATCCCCCACTTTGATTTGGCAGGTTTGTCCTGTCAATGTCACAGTTGTTTGCTCTTGGCGTGCTTCCTTGGGGGTTTGACCAATCTGGCCGACAACAGTCACCTCAAGGCGATTGCAAATGGGCGGCAACTGGGAAATATATTTTTGCTCTAGGACGGCACCTGTACCACAGCCTTGCATTGCCAAGTCCATCATCAGGCCAAAGGAATCCCAGTCCACCACATTGGTGCTGGTGCAGTTGTAGGCACCGGAAAAGTTTTCCGGCTGGCGAACCCAATCAGTTCCCCCCACCCACAGCCAACGACCAGAGGGCAGTGCCTTCAAGTCCTGCTGCATTTGTTTAAGAAGCGCCACTTCTGCTTCGCTGAGGTGCCCCACTTCCTGCAGGCCTTGGAGGGTGCGATCGCACACTTGTTGCCACGTCTCCCGCTCACCCGCTTCATTTTGGCGACTGTAGGTGCGGTAAAACACAGGATAGGCTGTGGGAGCCGTGGCGGGGAAGCTGGTTTGGGGGCGGGGAGGATTTTGCACCATAGGGGCAGGACTCAATGGCTAAATACTAGGTGTAGTGTACCGAAGCAATCCTTAGGGGTCAACAGGCACTAATTGTAGGGAGACCCTGAACGCCTCTGCCACAGCGAGAGGGAGATGCTAAGATAGCAGGAAGCTTTTGCTATGAGTCCAAAAATTAATGGTTGCTGCTTCTCCAACGTCCTTCAGTATTGATGCCTTTGACCAAGTGGTGATGACCACCTATGGTCGTTTCCCCATTGCGCTTGTGCGCGGGGAAGGCTGCCGCGTTTGGGATGATCAAGGCCGCAGCTATTTGGACTTTGTGGCGGGAATTGCCACTTGTACTCTCGGTCATGCCCATCCGGCTTTGGTGGAGAGGGTCAACCAGCAAATGCAAACACTGCACCACGTCTCAAACTTGTATTACATTCCCCAGCAGGGGGCACTGGCGCAGTGGTTGGTGGCGCATTCCTGTGGCGATCGCGTTTTTTTCTGCAACTCTGGTGCTGAAGCCAATGAAGCTGCCATTAAGTTGGCTCGTAAATATGCCCATACGGTGCGTCACATTGACAACCCGATCATCCTAACGGCACAGGCCAGTTTCCATGGCCGCACCCTTGCTACCATTACCGCGACGGGTCAGCCGAAGTACCAGCAGCACTTTGACCCGCTAGTCCCCGGCTTTGCCTATGTTCCCTACAACGACTTTGGCGCCCTAGAAGCCCTCGTGACTGCCTTGGATCACCCTAAACCCCAAGTGGCAGCTATTCTCTTAGAACCTTTACAGGGGGAAGGGGGAGTCCGCCCCGGCGATCGCGCCTATTTTGAGCAGGTTCGCCAACTCTGCACCGACAAGGGCATCCTTCTCATCTTTGACGAGGTTCAAGTGGGCATGGGTCGCACCGGATCCCTGTGGGGCTACGAAACCCTCGGTGTTGAGCCGGATATTTTCACCACCGCTAAAGGTCTTGCGGGGGGCATTCCCATTGGAGCGATGATTGCCAAGAATTTTTGTGCCGTCTTTCAGCCTGGGGATCATGCCAGCACGTTTGGTGGTAACCCCTTGGCCACGGCAGCAGCCCTCACGGTGTGCGAAACCCTTGAGAAAGAGAATCTTCTGCAAAATGTCCGCGATCGCGGGCAGCAACTGCGCACAGGACTGTGTGAACTCCAGGCGGCCTATCCTCACCTCATTGCCGAAGTGCGCGGCTGGGGGTTAATCAATGGTCTCGAACTGCAGCCCGACACTCCCCTCGCTGCTGCGGAGGTCGTCAAAGCCGCCATTGCTGAGGGGCTCTTGCTGGTGCCGGCAGGGCCAAAGGTGGTGCGCTTTGTCCCTCCTCTTATTGTCAGTGCCGCGGAGATTGACATGGCGTTAAGGGCAGTGGGTCGAGCCTTTGGGCATTTAGCAGCTTAAAGAACATCTTTGCGTTTTTGAAAGATGCCCACTAGCCCCAGCATCAGGGCAATAATGCCTCCCAAGCGCAGGTTATTGGCGGTAACATTAGCGTTAAAGGTGTGCTTCTGAAGACTCCAAAAGCGCTCAATGAGGGCTTCACCACTGGCGATCGCCCGCCCTCGCTGCTCCTTCCAGCGGGCAAATGTATCTTGCCAGCGCTCCATGGCTTGCTGATAGTCTTTAACCCGTTGATTGTACTCCTCGACGCGATCGCGATAGGCCTGATCAAACTCTAAGACCGAAT